>NZ_JBFXGG010000002.1:0-20162 GCF_050178255.1 Desulfococcus sp.
GGATAAACAGAGCGCCCAGGCGCTCTCCGTTTTCGTCGATATTCCCGATGCAATACACATCCTGATGCGCCCCCAGGGGGGATGGATCGATCTGGAAACTCTCTGGCACGAGCTGGGGCACGGCCTGTCGGCGGTCTTTACCGACAGCGGCCTGTCGGCGGTCATCCGGAACATGAGTACGAACTACAGCCTGTCGGAGGCTTATGCCTTCCTGCTCCAGAACGCGGTTATGTCCCGCCCGTTCCTCACCGGATACCTGGGGATCTCTCCGGCAGACGCCGACATCCTCCATTATTACAAGTCTCTCCGGGATCTTGCGGCGTTCCGGCGATACGCCGCCAGGTTTCTGGCCGAATATGAGATGTTTTCCGGCGGCAACCTGGCCGACGGCGATCCGTATGCCCGGACCATGCAGCGATACACCGGGTTTTATCATCAGCCCGAGAGCCATCTTTTCGATCTGGTGCCGGAGTTCTACAGCCTCAATTATCTCCTGGGGTGGATGGGGGAAGCGTCGCTGGAAAAAACCCTGCGGGACCGGTGGGGGGCAGCGTGGGTGTTCCGGAGGGCTTCGGGAGATCGACTGAGAAAATGGTGGCACCAGGGGAATCGATATGATATTTTTCAATTTCTGGCCCGTAACCGGCTGGCGCCGGTTCACACGAAACCGCTCCTCGAGCGATGGCGCGAGGCGCTTCAGCCGAAGTGACGCGGCCGGCGTCATCGACCGGGGAAAAGCTTATGGACAAGAACATGCATGAAACAGCACTGAAAGCATTACAAGATAAGGTCCGGGTGCGTATCGACGCCGGACGCGATCCGGGCGTGGTTCTCTGGCAGGCGGCCCTGGAATCGATGCTGACGGCCGTGTCGCCGTACCTGTCCCCCGGCGAGGTGGTCCCGGCTGCCGCCATGGACAACGATGCGTCGGCCCGGTTTGCGGAGCTCCAGCGGATCCTCGACATTTCCCCCTTTGTCTGGGGCGTCTTTCTCCCGTCCGCGTTGGCCGACACCTTGACCCCGGCAGAGATCGCGACGCCCCTGGTTCGCACCGCCAAAGGCTCCATGAAACTCCTTCTGACCCGGGTCGGCGACGTCGACCGGATCATGGCGGCGGAACTCGCGCCGGACAGACCGGGGATCGATATCTTCGAGGCGGGGGCTCTCCTGGGCAGCTACGAGTACGATTCCACCGAGGCCTGCATGGCCGGCCTGTCGAAGGCGGTATGGATCCATCTCAAACGCAAGGGGCCATGGGCCGCGGAGGACTGCATCCGCTATACCGAGAGATGGTTCCTGAAGAGCGTCGCCTTCCGGGCCTCGGATCTTCCCGTAAACCCGAATCATTCCTATATCCATTCTCCGACCCTGCTCAGACTCAAGCCGGTGGACGCCCTTTTCAAACTGATGGGCAGCGCACTGGCCGAGTGCGCCGGGGACATCGAAGCGGTTCTGGGTTGGGCCAATGCCGCGGCCCGTCTCCGGGGAACGGGGATTTCCGTATCCCGGGACGACCTTCTCCGGAATGATGAAACAGCGCTCAAAACGCTGGAGATGGGAATGACGGATCAGCTGCTGGCCCTTCTCACAATAATCCGGGGGTATGACATCGTCGACTTTAACGCTTTTTCCGCCGCCGACCAACGGGCGTTCAAGGACGCGTTCGCCCGGACGGTCGAGGACGCCTGCGAGCGGGTCGTCCAAAGCCTCCGATAGACCGGGATCGCGATGTTTCAACCGGCGCTTGCCGATCTTCCCTGCAAATTCTTCCGGCCGAGGCCGACGCATCCGGAGATCCGGCTCTTCGGAGACAGGAGGCGGATTTCCTGAACGCCTTTCATCCGAAAGGTACCGCCGATTTTCGACGCCGTGCGAATGCGTGTAATTTTGCTACAGGAAGGAAGAAGAATGAACGACAACACCATCGACAAGACCGTGTCCATTGTGTCGGCGGTCTGCTGCCTGGCCTTCGTTTTTATGACCATGGCATCGCCCTCTCGGATGAAAGCGGTTTTCGACCACATCTTCAAGTTTTTTATCGCCAATTTCGGATGGGCCTACATGATTTGCGTGGCCGGGTTCGTGCTGTTCTGTTTCGTGATGGCTTTTTCCCGCTTCGGCAGGATCCGGCTGGGCAAAGATGAGGAACACCCCGAGTTCAGTCTTCCCGCCTGGTTTGCCATGCTGTTTGCCGCAGGCATGGGGATCGGTCTGGTTTTCTGGGGGGTTGCCGAGCCCGTCTATCACTTCGCCGGCCCCCCCTTTGCCGAACCTAAAAGCGTCGAAGCGGCCGCGGAGGCCCTCAGGACGGCGGTCTTCCACTGGGGGCTCCACCCCTGGGCGTGTTACGCCGTGGTGGCGATGGTTCTGGCCTACTTCCAGTTCCGCAAGGGATATCCCGGCCTCATCAGCGCGACCCTGACGCCGATTCTCGGCGAGAAGGCCGTGAGCGGCGTGACCGGGAAGGTCATTGACGCCGTGGCCGTCGTGACGACCCTGTTCGGCGTGGCCACTTCCCTGGGCCTGGGAGCCATGCAGGTCGGCACCGGCCTCGACCTGCTTTACGGGGTCGGCAGCGGCGTATCCGTCTCCATCTTCGTCATCGTCGCGGTAACGATTCTCTTCATCACATCGGCGGTGACCGGCATCAACAGAGGCATCAAGTGGCTCAGCAACATCAATATGATCCTGGCTTTCGGACTCATGCTGCTGGTGCTTTTCCTGGGGCCGACCCGTTACATCCTCAACAGCGCCGTCGAGTCCCTGGGCAATTACCTGCAGAATATCGTCTGGCTCAGTTTCTTCGTGGACGCCAACGGCGCCGTCGCAAAGCACACCGGGTATGACTGGTCCGGTGCCTGGACCCTTTTTTACTGGGCCTGGTGGCTCACATGGGCTCCCTTTGTGGGGGTCTTCATCGCCCGGATCTCGAGGGGCCGAACCATTCGTGAATTCGTTCTGGGCGCGCTCCTGGCACCGACGCTGCTCTGCGCCGTCTGGTTCAATATCCTGGGGGGATCCGCCGTTTTCATGGAACTGAACGGCAGCCCGGGCATTGCCGACGCGACCTTCAAGGATGTGACCACCGCCATTTTCACGCTTTTCGACAATTTTCCCATCGGGGCGTTTTTGTCTCTGCTCTCCATGGTCATCGTTTCCATCTTTTTCATCACCTCGGCCGATTCGGCGACCTTCGTCGTGGGGATGATGACCTCCGGCGGCAGCCTGGAGCCCAAAACCGGCTTGAAGGTCTTCTGGGGTCTCGTCTGCTCGAGCATCGCGGCCATGCTGCTCCTGGCCGGGGGGCTGAAAGCGATTCAGACCGTTGCGTTCGTGGTGTCGTTCCCGTTTATGATACTGATGCTGTTCATGGCCGCATCCCTTGTGAAGGATATCGCCGGGGTGCCGGATACGGCGGACAAGCCCCCGCGACAGTGTTCCTCCACCCGCGTTGCCGCGGTGGAGAGCGACGCTTCCGAAGCGTCCATGCCGTAGACGGCCTGAGGTTTCTCAAGGGGATGGGAAGCAGCGGCGGCCGGACCGTCAGCCGGTTTCGCCGCTGACCTGAAATTTTTTCATGAAGTTCCTGTCGATCCAATCTTTTATCCGGAAGGCCCACCTGCCGCGCCATACGATGCCGTTTTTGAATAGGATCCCCCGGCCGTCGCCCATATTGAGGATCAACAGACAGGACCGTTGGGGCTTGTAAGGCTGGAGCGCGCCCCGGTCCAGCAAGGCGGCGGTCAGGTTGTTCAGCAGGACGGGATTCTGACGGACCGCATGGACGCCGATCCTGGGAAGGGGTCGGGGGCCGAAGGCGATGCAGTCGCCGCCTCCGAAAATTTCGGGATGGTCGACGGCCCGGAGGGTGTCATCCACCAACAGGCCGCCGTCGTCGCCGACAGGGAGGCCCGAGTCCCGAAAAATGCGCGACGGTCGCGTTCCCGTTGCCAGGAGGAGAAGGTCGACAGGGCGTGTCGATCCGTCGGAGAGCGTCACCGATTGGTCGTCCAGGCCTGCGAGACGAAGACCTTCCACCACGGTGACTTCCTGTCGGCGGAGTTCCTTTTTGACGCACGTCCTGAGTCTGCGGCCTGGGAAATGGGAGAGAAGCCGGCTTCCGGCCAGCAGCACGATCTCGGCCTCTCCCCCTTCCCGACGGACCAGGCTTCTCAGATTGGCCGAGAGCTCGATGCCCGCCGGACCACCGCCGGCCACGCAGAGGCGCAGGGGGCCGCTCTTGAGACGTCTGCGAACCGCCTCCCGGGCGGCCAGAAGGTTCTCGATGGGTTTTACCGGAAAGACCGATCGGGCCTTCAGGCTGCGGGCCGCGTCGAAGTCCACCGAACTGCCGGTGTTGAAGGAGACGACGTCATAGGCGATGGGTGCCCCGTGCCGCCGGTACAGGAGCCTCGCCCCGGGGTCCACCCGCGTCACCCCGTCTTCGACAAACCGTCCCCCGCGATCCTCCGTCATTCGTCGGATGTGAAAGCGGACGTCTTGAGGGGCATAGACGTCCGACAGCAGTCCCGGTCCCATGCCTGAATAATAATGATAGGCGCTTCGGCTGATGACGGTGGCGCGGCAGCCGCCGCCGGTAAACCGGTCAAAATGGGTGAGGACCGTCAGATGCGCGTGACCGCCCCCCACCAGGACCAGATGTTTTCCCATTGACCCCTCTCCTTCCGCTCCGAAGGTCGTGCCGGCGGTCCCGGGCGCCCGGAAAAGGGCCCCGGATCCGATCGGCGTTTTTCGGCAAATATAGCGGAATCGAAGGGTTCAGGCAAGGCGAGCCTTCAGGGGGCCTTTCGAAAAAAGCCCCGGCAGACGGCGGAGAGCCGAATCCCGGCAAAAAGGCGGTTTCCGGCGTCACGCGCCGCCGGTTCTGCGGACCAGCAGCTTGGCTTCGGCGCGTCGGATACGCTCCTCCTGTTCGTCCTTCCGTTTCCGGGCGCCCTCGAGTTTTTTCGAGAGGTCCTCGAAGTCGGCCGGCTTGAGCAGATAATCGAAGGCGCCCAGCTTCATGCCCTCGACGGCGCTTTCGGTGGTGCCGTGGCCGGTGAGCATGATCACTTCGATCAAGGGAAAACGCTTCTTGATCTCGCGAAGAACGTCGATGCCGTCCATCCCCGGCATGCGGATATCGAGGATGACCACATCGATCTCTTTCGATTTCTGGGCAAGAATGTCGAGGCATTCCTGGCCGTCATAGGCAACCGTCACCTTTTCCCCGGTTTCCTCGAGCCTGAGGGAGAGCATTTCCACAAAGTCCTTTTCATCGTCCACGACGAGTATGCGGGTCGGAATCTTGATCATGGTGTTGGGTCTCCTTGGATAGTGCTTGGGTTATCTTTTGAAATATCCCCGGCCGCTGCTTTCTGGGCGCTTCCGCTGATGCCTCCCGGGGTATGATGGATCGGGGAAGGGTGACGGTGAAGGTCGTCCCCGCGTTCAAGGTGCTTTCCACCTCGATGGTGCCGCCCAGTTGCTCGACGATCCCCCGGGTGACAAACAGTCCCAGCCCCGTGCCCTTGCCGGGACTTTTGGTCGTGAAAAAAGGTTCGAATATTTTTTCGAGGTTTTCGGGGGCGATCCCCGATCCGGTGTCGCTCACCCGGATCCGGACCGATTCCCCCGGGGCATTTTCCAGACCCAGTGTGATCCTTCCGCTTTTTTCCGTGGCGTGGACGGCGTTGGTTATAAGGTTGAGGAGGACCTGGCGCAGCTGGTAGGGATCGCTCATGATCGTTCCCACATTTTCATCCAGTTCCTCGACGATGTCAACGCCCTTGTTGGCCGCTTCCCGGTGGATCAGGTGGGCGGACTCCTCGATCAGGGCCTTCAGATCCGTTTCCGCGGCTTTCTTGTCCGGCTTTCGGACGAACTCCAGGAGCTGGTGCGTAATGCGTCTGGCCCTTTCGACGGCCTTCTCGATCTTGTCGAGACCTTTTTCGAAATCCGTTTTTCGGGGCATATCAGCCAGTTCAGGCTTTTTGAGGATCGTCTCCATCCAGCCGGCCGACTCCCGGATGATGGCCAGAGGATTGTTGATCTCGTGGGCCACCCCGGTGGCCAGTGTTCCCAGGGCGGCCAGCCGTTCGGTCAGGGCCATCTGCCGTTCCATTCGTTCGTGGAGCTCGGCCTCCCTGCGCTGGGCCTGACGACGGAGAATCAGGTCGTAGGCCTGTCCCACCTTGCTCATCAGGTGATCGAACTCCACGGGTTTCGTGAGGTAGTCGAAGGCGCCGGCCTTGATGCCGGCGACGCCGTCGGTGGTGGAGGCGTGCCCCGTCAGAAGGATGACCTCGATTTCCGGGTAATCCGCCTTGACGCGTTTGAGAAACGTAAGGCCGTCCATTCCGGGCATTTTCATGTCCGTGATGACGATGTCAACCGGGTGTTCCGTCAGGGCGGCGAGGCCCGCTTCCCCGTCGGCGGCCTCGAAGAGCGTAATCCCCCGCCGTTCAAGGCGTTTTTTCAGGGTGCTCCGGAAGTAGGCCTCATCTTCCACGAGGAGCATCCGGATATTTTCCAGGGCATGTGTCGATTCCATGAAAGCCTACACCAGTCCCAGGATGTTCCACCAGGTGGCCGCCACCAGGATCAGGAGGGCCAGAAGAACCGGCGTGGCCACCAGGCCGACCCGGGTCAGGTCGGCGGCCTTGAAGTACCGGTAGCTGTAGGCGATGGCGTTGGGAGGACAGCCGATCACCAGGAGCATGGCAAAGGAAGTGGCCGTCCCAAGGCAGAGGGCCAGGACCGTCGGGTCGACGCCCTCCAGCTGGGCCATGGGGATCACGATGGGCAGAATCAGGGCTGCCGCGGCCACGTTGGCCATGGCATTGGTGACCAATGCCCCGAACACGCCGACGCCTACGAAGAGGAGAAGCCAGCCGCCCCCCTGGATCAGGGGGAAGAAGAGATGGGCGAAATAGTCGGCCGCTCCCGAGTATCCCATGGCGAGCCCCAGGGAGATCCCTCCGCCGAAGATGAAGAGCGCCGTGCCCCATTCCATGTTCTCCTGGATGTCGTCCCACTTGAGCACGCCGCCCAGGACCAGTCCGGCGATGCCCAGCATGCCGGTGACTGAATAGTCGAAGCCGTGAACGCCCTTGGTGAGCCAGAGGATAAAGGTGGCCCCGATGATGGCGAGGGTCTTCTTTTCCATGGGGGTGAGGGGGCCGAGCGCCTCATCGAACTGGGGAAGCTTGATTTTGGGATCCGGCCGATAGACCAGATAAACGATGAACACCGCCGCGGGGACCGTCACGATGGCCGCCGGCATGCAGAACTTGATCCAGTCGAAGAAGGTGATCTCGATGCCGGTGAACTCCTTGAGAAAAGCGGCCGCCACCATGTTCCGGCCGCCGCCCATGAGGGTTCCCATGCCGCCGGCGGAGCAGGCGAAGGGCAGGGAAAGCATCATGAACTTGGCCGTTCTGGAGTGGGGTTCGATGCCCGCGGCCCGCATGAGGGGGAGCATGGTGACGATCCCGACGGCGCAGGCGGCCGCGTCGTGCATCACCGACGAGCCGAGCCCCAGTCCGATGGAGATGATGAAGGTAAAGCGGGTGACGGAGTCGCCGGCCTGCTTGATGATGAAATAGCCGAGGCGTTTGGTGAGGCCCGCCTTGTCGAGGGAGATGGCGAAGATGAGGCAGCACATGATGAAAACGACCACGGGGTGCATATAGGGGGCCCAGGCCTCCTTGACGTCGGAGATGCCCATGAGAACGAGGAAAACGCCGATACAGATGGCGGTGATCTCGAGAGGGATGGGTTCGGCCACGAACATGAAGACCAGGACCACCAGCACCGCCAGGAACCGTTTGGCCTTGGGAGAGAGGCCGTCGACGTATTCCACCTGAATCTCCGGAAGGTCGAGCGCCGCAGCCTGTTGGGCGATGAAGGCCTGTCGGGCTTCCGGGGCACCCGGATTGCGGGCCTTCAGGATGTAGTCGGCGGTCCCCTCCTCGCCGGGCACCACGGAGAAGTGCTGGGCGAGGTGTTCGATGAGGAGGCGGCCGCCGTCGCCGACAACCCTGAACTGAGTCCCTTCGGGTCTGGGCAGGAAAAGCACGATTAAACCGAGAAATATTGCAAATCCGAGTTGTACGTTCTTATTCTTTAGCATGGTCACTTCCTCGCTGTTGAGTGGGCAACGACCCAATGGCCTTCCCCGATCGGGGGAACCCCGGCGGCTGCCGTCGGCCGGGCGTTTTCAGTTGAACGGGGCGTCGGGACGTTTCGGTATGGTCGACGCTTGATGATTGCCGTGGGAAATACCGCTCCCGGCCGTCAGGGACGACTTTTCCTGCGGTAGGCTTCCCGTATCTTTTCCAGAAGTTCCTCGAGTTCGCACGGTTTGGTCAGGTAATCGAAGGCGCCGTAACGCATGCCCTCCTTCGAGGCCTGCTCCGAACCGTGCCCGGTCAGCATGACCACCATCAGGCCGGGATCCATCTTCTTCAGGATCCTGAGCACCTCGATGCCGTCCATGTCCTCCATCAGAAGGTCGAGCACGACGACGTCGAAATCCCGTTTCCGGACGGCCTGGATGGCCTCGGATCCGCTGCGGGCCTTGACGACGTCGAGTCCTCGCCTGGCGAGCCGATTGGAGAGGACATTGAGATATCCCACCTCGTCGTCCACCAGGAGGAGCCGGATCGTCGGAGGGGTCTCCGACGGTTTTGTTGTCGCGTTATGGGCCATTTCTTTCTCCCTGCCGCGCGTTCAATAACGGCTGCCGGCGACCGTTCGGCATGCCCTGCGTCTCCGAAGCGCCCGGGAGGCATGTCGAACGGGGCTGAATCGGGTAATGCAGAGCGGTTCCCGGGTGGCGTGTCGTGGTGTTTTCTTTCCCGGGATGCCGCCGGCCGACAGAAACGTGCAATTCGTCATGATGTTCTCCTCCTGAGTTTTATCGTGAACCGGGTGACGGGTTTTTGCCCGTGCCCGGGCGGGGTTGTCGTTTTTGTTACGTGTCACCGGAAAGGGGCGTCCCGGGGTTTTCCGAAGGGATCCGGATCTGGAAATGGGTCCCTTCGCCGAGGACGCTGTCGACGGTGATCTCTCCGCCCAGCTTCTTGATGATGCCGTAACAGATGGACAGACCCAGTCCGGTTCCCTTTCCAACCGGTTTGCTGGTGAAGAAGGGGTCGAATATCCGCGGGATGACGGCCGCGGGGATACCGCTGCCGTTGTCGATGACGTCGATGACGATATGGTCGTCCGCCAGTTTCGTGTTGATCTCGATACGGCCCCGGTCGTTTTTCGATTCGAGGGCGTAGAGGGCGTTGTTGATCAGGTTCAGCAAAACCTGCTGTCCTTCCGTATAGGACGCCCGGATGGCCGGAAGGTTCGGGTCGAGACGGGTGACGATGTCGACATTGGTGTATTTGGCCTTCTGGGACGAGAGGTTGACCACCTCCTCCACGAGGTCGTTGATCTGTACGTCCTGCACCCATGAATCGGTTTTTCTGGCGAAACTGAGGAGTTTGTGGGTGATCTCCTTGCAGCGTTTGCCCTGCAGACGGATCTGGCCGACGGCCCGCTGAAACTCTTCGAGGTTCTTGCATTGGTGGAGATCCTCCTCCATGAGGAGATCCTCGATCCATCCCGCCTCCTCCACCATGATGGCGACGGGGTTGTTGATCTCGTGGGCGATGCCGGATGCCAGTTCGCCGATGGACGCCAGTTTGCCGGTCTCGATGACCTGCTGGTTCATGATCTCCTTTTCCTTGTCGGAGACGCTGATGCGGTGGATCATTTTCATGGAGAGCATCACGGCAACGGCAATGACGGCCAGGGTGCTGACGACGATGATGATGACGGCGATGTCCTGGGTGTGGCGGAGGTCCGCGAAGGCGTCGTCCTTGTCCTGTTGGTAGACCAGAAGCCAATCGTCATCCTTGAGAAAGGATCCCACATAGATCTTCCGGCGGCCGTCGGATCCGGCGCGCTCCACGATGTGAATGCCCTTGGGGGTGGGGTCCGCCTGTTTCATGAACTGATAGAGGTTCTTGTTGTTGATTTCGATGTTTTCGAAGAAGGGTTTGGTCTGGTATTCGCCGTACTTGTTGAGGATGATGGCGAAACCCGTCTGGCCGATCCGAAGCCGCTCCACCAGGGTGTTGAAGGAGAGAAAATCGATGGTCGCCCTGAGGATCCACGGCTTTCCGTCATGCATGTTTCGGACGGCGACGATGAAGTGGGGTTTTCCCCGAAGCCCGCTGAAGACGTCGCTGATGTAATAACGGGTCTGTATGGCCGATTTGAACCATTCCGCCTCGGAGTAATCGGCGTATTCCAGCTCGAAGGGTCCGGAGTAGGCGAGTTGGACGCCCTCGTGGTTCACCACGCCCAGATCTTCGAAGACGGTGTCGAACTCCCGCCTGAGGTGTCGCAGTTTTTCCTGGATGACCGCCTCCCGGGTCAGTTCTCCAAAGGGGGTCGATGCCGCCACATACCGGATGTCGCTCAGTTTTTCCCATAAAAAGCTGTCGATGTTCTGTGTTTTTTTCAGCACCAACTCGCCCAGGTGGTCGTAGATCTTGGCTTGATAGGAGTTTCGAAACGCGTTCAGGATGAAACCGCTGACCAGGATCACGGGGGTGATGGAGACGAAGATGATGATCAGGGCCATCCAGCGGGTTAACGATTGATAATAGCCGCTTTCGGAGCGCCGATGTCGCTTGGGAAATTTCATTTGCCGGGCTGCTTTCTTTTCCTGACGGCGTCAAGTGTCGACGGACCCGTATTTTTGCGAAAATCCGAAATGATGCGTTTCAGATGCTCGATGCTTCTGGCGCCTTTCTCGACATAGCCGAGGGCATTGACGATGTCGAGGCGGTTCTGATAATCTGAAAGAAAGGTGTGAAACACCACCGGGATGTATGGGAGACGATCCTGAAGCTTGGTGAGCAGGGCGGATTCCTGGGCGTCGGGAAGGTCGGGGTCCAGGATCAGGAGATCGATGGTGTCATCGCGGAAGATCCGCTTCAGGAGTTCCCTGCCGTTTTCCGCGATATCGATACGATGCCCCTCGGCGGCCATCTCGCGTTTGATGAATTCCCGCACGTGTGGGTTCCGGTCGGCAACCAATATGTGTAGAGACGATTTCAACGATATCCCTCTGAAGGCACAGGGTGTTCTGGAATGACGGGACGATTGGGTCCGGTCGCTGTTCCTTTGCAGGAATGTAAGGTAAAATCAGCAAAGTCCGTGCCAATGAATGCTCATAATGTCCCGTACTTAACCGGTTGAGATCCATTGCGATACCCCGATGGGGGCGGACGTGCCGAGGCCGGCGGGACGTCCGGGTGTCGAAATCCTTTACAGGGTGTAAAATTTGTTGCGGTCCGATGGGGTCCATCCGCGCCATTCCGCTTGACAGGGATAAAGATCCGATGTTACCACTTTCCGAACAGACGTCATAACCCCAAAACCAATAATGATATCATGGATTTTAATCCCTGCATGAAGCACAGGCTGGTTCGCGGGACGGTCCGGGAGTTCGCGGAGGCCGAAATCGCGCCGCTGGTGTACGACCTGGACCGGGAGGCCCGGTTTCCCTGGGAAGTCGTGGAAAAGATGCGGCCCCTCAACTTCTTCGGCCTTCAGATCCCAAGAGCCTACGGCGGCGCCGGCCTTGACGCCGTCAGTTACGCCGTCGTCATCGAGGAGCTGTCCCGGGTGAGCGCGGCCCTGGGGCTTTGCGTGACGGTTCACAACAGCGTCGGCGCCTATCCCATCGTCATGTTCGGCACTGAAGCCCAGAAGCGCCGCTTTCTTCCGGCGCTGGCCGGCGGCGAGCGCATCGGGGCTTTCTGCCTGACCGAGGCCAATGCCGGCTCCGATGCGGGCGGAGTGGAAACCCATGCCCAGCGGGAAAACGGCGGCTACGTTATCAACGGTACCAAGATATTCGTTACCAACGGCGGCGTTTGCGGGACGGCGCTGATTTTCGCCGTGACCCATCCGGAAGACCCCCGCCGCAGAGCCGACGTCTTCATCGTGGAAAAGGGTACCCCCGGGTTTTCGGTGGGTGAAATAGAGGACCTCTGCGGCATGCGGGCGAATCCGGTCTCCTCTCTCTTCTTCGAGGACTGCAGCGTGCCGGAAATGAACCGTCTGGGCCGCTCCGGGGACGGCATCAAGATCGGTCTTTCAGCTCTGGACACCGGGCGGATCGGTATCGCGGCCCAGGCCCTGGGCATCGCCCAGGCGGCCTTCGATGCATCGGTTCGGTACGCTAAAGAGCGGCAACAGTTCGGCAAGCCCATTGCCGCGTTTCAGACCATTCAGAATTATCTGGCGGATATGGCCACCGAAATCGACGCGGGGCGCCTTCTGCTTTACCGTGCCTGTGCGCAGAAGGATGCCGGCCGGCCTTTCGGGCCCGAAGCCGCCAAAGCGAAGCTTTTCTGCAGCCGCCTGGCGATGCGCACGGCGGATCGGGCGGTCCAGATTCACGGCGGTTACGGTTACAGCAAGGAATACGACGTCGAGCGCTATTTTCGGGATGCAAAGGTGACCGAAATCTATGAAGGGACCAGCGAGGTCCAGCGGATGGTCATCTCCCGATCGGTGTTGTCCCAGCCCGTCTGAGGGCGAACCCCCCTTTACCTATACCCTGTCGATTAGAGATATGTTGAAACTCATAGTCTGCATGAAACAGGTCCCCAAGGTTTCCGAGCTTCCCTGGGACGCCCGGACGGGGACCTTGAAACGGGAACTGGCAGCGGGCATGATGAATCCTGCCTGCAAACACGCCCTGGAGGCCGCCCTCCAGCTCAAGCATCAGTGGGGGGGGCGGATCACCGCCGTCACCATGGGGCCTCCCGCCGCCCGGGAAATCCTTCACGAAGCCGTCGCCATGGGCGCCGACGGCGGCGTTCTCCTGTCCGATCCCCGGATGGCCGGGGCCGATACCGACGTCACTTCCTTCACCCTCGCCAGGGCCATCGAACAAACCTGTCCGGATTTCGATCTGGTGCTGTGCGGGTGTTACACCACCGACAGCGAGACCGCCCAGGTGGGGCCCCAGCTGGCTCAGGAGCTGGACGTGCCCGGGGTGGCCTATGTGGAGCATCTGGAGATCGACGGACGGACCCTCTGCATGCGACGGGAGGCCGACGATTTTCTGGAAACCCTGGAGATGGACCTGCCCGGTCTGGTCACTATCACCACCCGGCGTTATACGCCCCGGTATGTCTCCATGAGCGGGCTCCAGGACGCCTTCGGCGAGGTGGAGATTCAGACCCTGGATTGCGACGCCCTGGGGCTCGACCCCGTGAGCGTCGGCATGAAGGCCTCGCCCACGCGGATTCACAAGGTCTATTCCGCAGTGGCCCAGAAAGAAAACGTGGTTCTGAAAGGGTCGCCCAAAAAGGTGGTCGACGCGCTCTTCGAGCGGTTCGGAGACCGGATCGGAGCGGCCCTCGGCAAGGACCTCAATCCCCATGAGCATGCAGCCGTAGACGGACGGGAAGACAATGACTGAATCCGGGAAGAATATATGGGTGTTCGGCGACTATCGGAATTATTTCCAGAATCGGGTGACGCTCCAGCTCCTGTCCAGGGCCAGGGATCTCGCCCCCGCCCTCGACGCCGAGGTCTGCGCCGTGATTCTGGGCCATGAGCTGGAAGAATACGTGGGGGAATACATCGCACACGGGGCCCAGACCGTCTACGTCATGGACGATCCGGTCCTGAAGGACTACAATGTCGAGCGCTACGCCGATCTTACGGCCCGCCTCGCCGCGGTTCACGCCCCCGGAATTCTCCTTGTCGGGGCTACCGATTTCGGCCGTGAATTCGCTCCGGTTCTTGCAAAACGGCTGAAAACCGGGCTCACTGCGGACTGCATCGACCTCGGGATCGACGAGGACGGCCTCCTGGTCCAGACGGCGCCCTCCTTTGGCGGGAACCTCATCGCCGATATCGTCACCCCGGACGCCCGGCCGCAGATGGCCACCGTCAGACCCGGAACCTTCCAGGAGATCCCCCACGACGACACGGCCCGGGGCCGGGTGGTCCGGCTGCCGCTTCCCGAAGATCTTCCCGTTCCCCGGGTCCGGCTGATTTCCGCCCAGCGGCTTCCCCAGAGGACTCAGTGCCTGGAAGAGGCGGACGTCGTCATCTGCGGCGGCAGGGGGATGGGCACCAGGGCCAAATTCAAGAAGCTTTTCGACCTGGCGCGGCTGATGGAGGGGGAGGTGGGGGCAACCCGGCCGGTGGTCCATGCCAAATGGGCCGGCCACGACGCCCTGGTGGGGCAGGCGGGTCGGCACGTTCGGCCCAAGATCCTTTTTTCCTTCGGCATCAGCGGCGCCATCCAGCATACCGCCGCCCTCTCCGGCGCCGATTTCATCATCGCCGTCAACAAGAATCCCCACGCGACCATGATGAAGATGGCGGACGTCGCGGTGGTGGCTGATGCGAGCCAGGTCTGTTCGGCGTTGATTCGGGAACTGAAGGCCCGTATCCGGGAGTGAGATCAGGCTGAAAACTGAAGGGGATGCCGCTGCACCGGTCCTCAGCCCCCGGCCGCCTGGGCGAGGGTATACCGGGCCAGGAAGCTTCCCGACCAGTAGGCGTTGGCCGGATCCCGGAAGAAAGCCTGGAACAGCGCGAGGCTCTCGCGGCGAAGAACCCCGGAGACAATAGTGATCCGCCGGTCGCGGTAGAGGGGGGGGAGGGTCGAGCGGTCGCATCCCGTGCCGCCGCCCATGGCGTCTTCGTAAGCCCAGACCACGGCCCCGATGCCCGCGATGAGAATCGCACCGAAACACATCAGACATGGTTCCATGGTGCAATAAAGGGTGAGCCGCTCCCTGGGGGCCTGGATCCCGAGGGCGTCGAGGCGGCGGAGGGCGACCATCTCGGCGTGATCGGTTTCGTTGACGCCGCCGCCTGCCGTGCCCTCGCGCGCGCCGACGGCGATGATCTCGTTTTCATGGACAATGACGCACCCAACAGGGAACTCTCCCCGATCCAGGGCCGACCGGGCCTGAGCCAGGGCCTTTTCCATGAAATAGCGATGATTCATACGGGGGGTCCTTTCAAAACAGGCTGAAGGCTGAAGACTGAAGGCTGAAGGGGTGCAAGCGTGACGAACGGGGCTTTTATGCCCCTTCAGTCTTCATCAGTCTCGTCCAACCGGCAGATGTCGGTGTCGCAGGGGCAGCTGCCGTCGATTTCGTAGCAGTAGACGATCCGGGATTCCAGGTCGGCCCGCCGGGGCGAAATCGGGGTGAAGGCGGACCCGGCGACGATTTTTCCGAGAGCTTCCCGGGCAGGGAGGGCGTCGAAGCCCCGGCCCACGATGTTTCCCGAGAAACCGTCCAGCACGTCGACGTCTTCTCCGTTGGTCACGACCGCCACGGGAATCTGGTAGTCCGCGAGGAGCCGCGACATGGCCAGGGCCGGTCGGTGGCGGGTGACGAGGGAGCCGGGGCCGTATTGGATGATCATGCCGATCCGGCCGTCGACAGACACCGCGAACGCGACGCGGATTTTCCCCCGACGCTTTCCGGCGATCGCCGTCAGGGGGACTCGCGGGGTGATCTCGGCCTTGACGTACCCCTTCTCCGACAGAAGGATACGCGCGACCTTCTGTCGATACCGTTCATCGTGACTGTCCGCCAGCACCTCCCCCGTGACCGCGTCGGTCAATTCGCCCAGTATGAGATGGTGTCCCGTCATCGTTGCCTCCATGCGTCCTCTCCAGCCGTTTTGCGACATATTGTCCGCCGCGTCCCCGGGCCAAATAGTCCTTTACAATTTAGTATGGCTGTGGATAAAATAAAACCTTTTTTTGCGGAATCGTCAATAGTCCCCATTTAAGATAACGCAAATGACAGCGCAAATGTCGACGTTCGCGATGCCCTGCGGAAAACGGCTGAAGACGGCAGCGTCGGGAGCCGGGGCTGCCGGAATCTCAAAACGCCGTCTGCCGCGGCGTCACCCATCGGGTTTTTCGCCTTCAGCCGCTCCGCCTGAGACAACGGGATGGGGCGAGAGTCCTTCTCCGGCGTCACCGGCTTCCGAGAGTCGAATAAGCGTTAATGATGACGGGTATGGAGTGATCGACGATGTCTATTCGTGAGGACTTCGAGGAACGGGAACGGCGTTTCATGTCCCCCCACGGGTGTCTGAGTTCCCGCTCGAGGGGTCGGGTTCGGCCGGAGCCCCTGCGATCCATACGGACGGCCTTTCAGCTGGATCGTGATCGGATCGTCTTCAGCAATGCCTTCCGGCGAATGAAATACAAGACCCAGGTGTTCCTGTCCCCCCTGGGGGATCAATACCGGACCCGTCTGACCCATACCCTCGAGGTGGCCCACATCGCGCGGACCATTGCCCGGGCCATGTATCTGAACGAGGATCTGGCCGAGGCCATCGCGTTGGGTCACGATCTTGGCCACACCCCCTTCGGGCACGGTGGGGAGACGGCTCTCAAGGAGATCTTTTCCCACAGCTTCGCCCACAACGAACAGAGCCTCCGGGTGGTGGACTTTCTCGAAAACCAGGGGCTCGGCCTCAACCTGACCTACGAGGTCCGGGACGGCATTCTCAAACATTCCAAAGGGTACGGCAAGATCATTCCCGACGACCCGGAGGATGCGCCCTGCACCGCCGAAGGCCAGATCGTCCGGATCGCCGACATCATGGCCTATCTCAACCACGACCTCGAGGATGCGATGAGAAGCCGAGTCATTCACGAGAGTCAGGTTCCCGAGTTCTGCGTGAGGGTCCTGGGGCGGACCCATTCCGATCGGGCCACGGCCATGATGCGGGACCTCATTTTTTCCAGCCGGGTCGAAGACGACCGTCTGATCCTCAGCAACAGCCAGGAGGTTCACGACGCCATGGCGGAGCTGCGCCGGTTCCTCTATGACAACGTCTACCGGTCCCCCAAGGTCCACAAGGAATTCGTCAAGGCGAAGAAGATCCTGTCGGAGCTCTACGCCTTTTATCTGGAAAATCCCTCACAGCTGGAGCGGGAACTCCTCAACCTCGAGATGCGGAATCTGATGAACAATGGTCAGCCCTACGAGCGCGTGGTGTGCGACTTCATTGCCAGCATGACCGACCGGTACGCCATGAACCTCTATTCCCGGTTGTTTTTCCCCAGCCCTCTCGTATGACCGCATTAAAGGATATGCCATGACCCCGACCCCGGACATTACGGCCCCCTTCATCGGGCGGCTGAAAACCCTTTATGCCGATATGGACGCCGCCTATCGAAAGGCGGCGGATCACTACGGGTTTCATTGCCGCGGCTGTGAGGACAACTGCTGCCTCACCCGTTTTTTTCACCACACTCACCTGGAACACCGGTATCTCCGGGAAGGGTTTCGCCGCCTTCCCGACGCCCTGCGGGAGGAGATCCGGGAGCGGGCGGATCTGGCGCGGCAACAGACGGCCGCCGCCGAAAAAGAAGGCGCTCCTCCCCGGATCATGTGCCCCCTGAACGGGGAAGGATGGTGCCGGCTTTACGATTACCGCCCCATGATCTGCCGCCTCCACGGCATTGCCCACGAGGTTCATCCGCCGGGCCGGCCGGCCTTCCGGTCGCCGGGATGCGCGGTCTTCTCGCGCCGGGCGGCGGGGCGCGATGATTTCCGGTTCGATCGGACGCCGTTCTACAGGGCCATGGCGCTGTTGGAAAACGAACTGAGGCAGGCCGCGGGGATCACCGTCAAACTGAAAATGACCGTCGCGGACATGATCGCGACCTTCGAGGATCGGCCGTCATGAAGCATATCGACCCGGAATCCCTTGAAGATCTTCCCGGCAGACGTCTTGGCGGGGAGGATCGTTTCTCGTTTGCCTGCCATCCGAAGGTGGGCTGTTTCAACCGTTGTTGCCGGAACCTCAACCTCTTTCTGTACCCCTACGACGTGGTTCGGCTCCGGAAAAACCTGGACATCTCCTCGGACCGGTTTCTGGAGCGCTACGTCGACGTGGTTCTCCGGCCCGGAAGCCATTTCCCCGAGGTGCTGCTTCGCATGGCGGACAACGCGGAAAAAACCTGTCCCTTCCTGACCGATGCCGGGTGCTCGGTCTATCCGGATCGTCCCGACACCTGCCGGACGTTTCCCGTGGAGCAGGGCGTGCTGTTCGACGCCGGAACCGGGCGCGCCGAGCGCATCCATCTGTTCCGGCCTCCGTCTTTCTGTCTGGGGCGCCACGAGGACCGGACGTGGACCGTCGCGTCCTGGGCCGAGGATCAGGACGCGACGCGCCACAACGAGATGACCCTGGCATGGGCCTCGGTGAGGCGCCGTTTCCAGGCGAACCCCTGGGGTGCCGAAGGGCCCCGGGGCCCCAAGGCCAGGATGGCCTTCATGGCGGCCTACAACATCGATGCGTTCCGTGATTTTGTGTTCAGGAGCAGCTTTCTGAAGCGATACAAGGTCAGGCCGGAGCGCCAGCGGAAATACCGGCGCAGCGACATCGAGCTGCTGAAGCTGAGCTTCGAATGGATCGCCTTCTACCTGTGGGGGGTGCCGCCCACCCGTTTCCGACCCCGGTAGGTCGAAACAGGGGGCGGCGATCATACCACGCCGGGCGGCATGGGGGCGACTTCCTCGCCGCCGAGCACATATCCGCCGTCGAGACGAAGAACGGCCCCGGTCATGAAGGGGGCGTCCCGGAGGATGAAGATCACGGCTTTGGCGATGTCGTCGACGACACCCGTCCGTCCCAGGAGGGTGTGGTCGAGGATCGCCCGCTTCCGGGCTTCGGTGAGCAGCCCCCATCCCCGGGTTTCCCGGGCATGTCGGGTGTCGAAGATGCCCAGCATGATCTCGTTCACCCGAACCTCGGGGGCGCCGAGCCGGGCCCAGGTCTCCGTCAGAAGAGAGATGCCCCGGTTGGCGGCGGAATACCCTTCGTTGAAGATATAGGCGGTCGGGCCCGACCTGCCGACGATTCCCGCAATCGATGAGATGTTGACGACGACGCCGTCGCCCGAGGCCTTGAGATGCGGGAGGGCCGCGGTGAAAACCCATTGCTTGGCCCGGAGGGTCGTGGCCATCTCCAGATCCCACTGGTCCCGGGTGTAGGCGCCGTGAACGATGGGCCAGCCGCCCCGCTCGATGTTGTTGACGAGGATGTCGAGCCGCCCGAAACGGTCGATCACCCGGTCCACCATCTCGGAAATCGTATCGGTGTCGAGAAGGTTTGTCCGGAGGATCAGGTGGTCGGCACCCGAGGCGGCGAAATCCCGACGCATGGCGTTCAGGCTCTCTTCCCAGTCGTAATGAGTCAGGGCCAGCCGGACTCCGGCATCGGCCAGCGCCAGACCCACGCCTTTTCCGATGCCCTTGACCGCGCCGAGCACCAGCGCCGTCTTCCCGGCCAGGCTCATGACGTTCCGCCTCCCGCCTGAAGGAAAAGGGTCCGCTTCAGCCAGTCGAGGGAAAAGCGAAGCAGGGTCTCGTCGTCGATGTCGGCGACGGCCGGCCCGTGGGGAAGCGAGGCGAGATCCTTCAACAGGTCGTTTTCGACCGCCTGCCGGCGAAAGGCGTCGAGATCGTAGGCGGCCAGGTGAAAGAGGTGCCGTTCCCGGACATCCAGCGGCTGGGGGTGGCACCGGGCCTTGAGACCGATAATTTCCATCAGGCGGTCGTTCATCTCGTTGTAGACCGGCAGCCCCTGCTCCTCGATCCACCCGCGAACGGTCCGACGCTCTCCCTCCCGGAAGCCCTTGCAGTGGGGCTCCCGGATGAGGGCATACCGCTCCGTTATTTGTCCGGTCTCCCGGGATCGGGATGCGAGGCGTGCCAGGGGATAGGCACGACACGAGGAAGGGCGGTCGGCGTAAACGGTGCATCCCTTGTCGCTGACAAAGGGGCAGGTCATGCCCGATGCGGAATCCTGGCGCAGAACGACGACCGGAAGACCGGTTTCTGGACCGATGTGTGTGACGGTGTATCGTTCGAGGAAGACATCGGACGGGAGGCCGAGGCGGTTTTTGAGCCTCAGGATGTCATAGGGGGTCAGAAACTGGTTGAGGTCCCGGCAACAGTCGTTGAAGCAGACGCCCCCCGGCCTGCAGGCGAAGGTGAAGGCGTCGTCCGGGGACAGTGGAATCCATTCATTTTCCATATCGTATCTCTCCATCGTGATTGGCGCGGGGTTATCCCTGT
>NZ_JBFXGG010000002.1:20262-62917 GCF_050178255.1 Desulfococcus sp.
CATCGGCGCTCGAAGAAAGTTGTTTACACCGGGATGGATTTGACATAGTTAAGCAATTTGGGATCTCACAGGCAGTAAGTCTTTGACATAGGCAAGTCGGTAATTTTTTTGAGAAATGGTCCAAAGTCAGCTTTTTGGCCACAGGTAGGAAGGGAGGTGCAGACAGCTTAAGTTGCAACACATCTGATTTAGGTTGTTAGACCTTTACCATCACCAAACGCTAACTGTAGGAGGTATTGTAAATGCCAAGTTTTGTAATTCAGGAAAAATGTGACGGCTGCAAGGGTGGAGATAAGACCGCGTGTATGTACATCTGCCCCAACGACCTGATGGTTCTCGATCCCAACGCAATGAAAGCCTACAATCAGGAGCCCGATCAGTGCTGGGAATGCTTCTCCTGCGTGAAAATCTGCCCGACTCAGGCCATCGAGGTCAGAGGCTATGCCGATTTCGTGCCCCTGGGAAGCTCCATTATGCCGATGATGGGTACCGAAGACGTCATGTGGACCTGTAAGTTCAGAAATGGTGTTATCAAACGCTTCAAATTCCCCATCCGTACCACTCCCGAAGGCGCCGCCAATGCATACGCCGACCTGAAGGGCAAGGATCTCGACAGCGAGCTGCTCGCCACCGAAGAGACGGACGGCGTCACCCTGAAGAAGCCGATCGCCACGGTCTAACGTCGGAATTCCACACCGTCGTTACGGGTGACACGGCAGTAATCGGAAGTAAAAAAATCATAAAATTCTGATAATACTTTAAGGAGGTATGGAGTATGGCATTACCGAACAAACCGATGGGAGAGCTTAAAGCGGTTAGGGATCCTGAAGTTGACGAGCGCGAAGTTGACATTCTGATCGTAGGCGGCGGTATGGCTGCTTGCGGCGCGGCCTTTGAAATCAAGAAATGGGCCGGCGACAAGAAGGTCCTTCTCTGCGACAAGGCCGCCATGGAAAGAAGCGGCGCCGTTGCCCAGGGCCTCTCGGCCATCAATACCTATATCGGCAGCAATACCCCTGACGACTATGTCCGGATGGTCCGTAACGACCTGATGGGCCTGGTTCGTGAAGACCTGATCTTCGACCTGGGCTGCCATGTCGACGACTCCGTGCATCTGTTCGAGGAATGGGGCCTGCCGATCTGGAAAAAGACCGAGGACGGAAAGAACCTCGACGGCAAGAAGGGCCAGAAGATGGGGACGCTGAAATCCGGCGCCGCCCCGGTCCGCACCGGTAAATGGCAGATCATGATCAACGGCGAATCCTACAAGAGAATCGTCGCCGAGGCCGCGAAGCTGGCTTTGGGTGAAGACAACATCATCGAACGCTGCTTCATCGTCGAGCTGCTGCTGGACGCCAATGAAGAAAACCGCATCGCCGGTGCCGTTGGCTTTTCCGTTCGCGAGAACAAGGTTTATATCATCAAGGCCAATACCATGATGGTCGCCTGCGGCGGCGCCGTCAACATCTACCAGCCCCGTTCGGTCGGCGAGGGCAAGGGCCGCGCCTGGTATCCCGTATGGAACGCCGGTTCCACCTACACCATGTGTATGAAGGTCGGCGCCGAACTGTCCATGATGGAAAACCGTTTCACCCCGGCCCGTTTTAAAGACGGCTACGGCCCGGTCGGTGCATGGTTCCTCCTGTTCAAGGCCAAAACCCTCAATGGTCTGGGCGAAGCCTTTGCCGGCAGCGCCGCCGCCAAGTCCGAGCTCGAGAAATACGCGCCTTACGGAACCGCCGCCATCACCCCGACCTGTCTGCGTAACCACCTGATGCTGTTCGAGATGAAGGAAGGCCGCGGCCCCATCATCATGGACACCGTCACCGCTCTGGCCGAACTCGGCAAGACCATGGACAAGAAGGAACTCAAGCACCTCGAGTCCGAAGCCTGGGAAGACTTCCTCGACATGACCTGCGGCCAGGCCAACCTCTGGTGCGCCACCAACACCGAGCCCGAGAAGAAGAACTCCGAGGTTATGCCCACCGAGCCTTACCTGCTGGGTTCCCATTCCGGCTGCTGCGGTCTCTGGACCTCCGGCCCCGATTTCGACTGGGTGCCGGAAGCCTACAAGATCAAATACAAGGGCAAGGTTTACAACCGTATGACCACCGTCAACGGTCTGTTCACCTCCGGTGACGGCGTCGGCTGCTCCGGCCATAAGTTCTCCTCCGGCTCCCACGCCGAGGGCCGCATGGCCGCCAAGGCCATGGCCAAGTTCGTGCGCGACAACGCCGACTTCAAACCGACCCTGAAACAGTCCAAGGAAGAGCTGGTCGACCTGGTCTACAAGCCGGTCCGCACCTTCCTGGACAACTGCAACTACACCACCGCCATCGACATCAACCCGGCATACATCAAGCCCAATGGAATGATGTACCGACTGATGAAGGCGACCCACGAGTACGGTGCCGGCACCGCGACCTTCTACCAGACCTCCAGCAAGATGCTGGAAGTGGTCATGGATCTGCTCCAGACCATGCGCGAGGACTGTGAGAAGCTGGCCGCGGGCGACCTCCACGAGCTCATGAGGGCCTGGGAGATCGAGCATCGTATCTGGACCGTCGAGGCTCACCTGCGTCACATCCAGTTCCGTAAAGAGACCCGTTACCCCGGCTTCTACTATCAGGCCGACTTCCCGGGTCAGGATGATGAAAACTGGTTCTGCTTCGTCAACTCCAAGTACGATCCGACCAAGAAGGAATGGGATATCTTCAAGAAAGAATACATCAAGATCATTCCCGATTAATTGATGCGGAGACCGGAATGCTCAGGAGTTCCGATATCCAATAGAGATTGAACCGAAACCTCCGGGTGTTTTCGAATGCCCGGAGGTTTTTGTTAAGATGTGATGACGCATGTGTCAGGCGTTATGTGCCCGCATCGAAAGATGCATCGAGAACCGGACGTTGCCGGCACATAACTCCTAACACCCGGTATTTGATTAGGATGGAACATTTATGCAACCTTACTTTAATCACACAAACATTATGATGCACGGAGGGATAGCATGACGGTAGACAAACAAGCCCCTGGTAGCGGAAGCATTATGGTTGTTGGCGGTGGGATCAGTGGGTTAACGACGGCCCTCGAAGCTGCCGAAGTGGGGTATGAGGTATTCATCATCGAGAAGAACCCATACCTGGGCGGTCGAGTGGCGCAATTAAACCAGTATTTTCCCAAGCTATGTCCTCCGACCTGCGGACTCGAGATCAATTTCAGGCGGATCAAGGACAATCCGAACATCAAGGTGTTCACGCTGGCCGAGGTGGAAAAGGTGAGCGGCAATCCCGGAAACTACACCGTCGATGTAAAGCTGAGCCCCCGATACGTCAACAGCAACTGCACCTGCTGCGGGGAATGCGGCAAGGCCTGCGAGACCGAAGTCCCCAATGACTTCAATTTCGGGATGGATCGCATCAAGGGGGCTTATCTCCCCCATGAAATGGCGTTTCCGGCCAGGTACGTCATTTCGCCCAGGATCATCGGCACCGAAGATGCCAAAAAGGTCAAGGCCGCCTGCAAATATGATGCGGTGGAGCTGGATATGGAGGCGAAAACCATATCCCTCAGTGTCGGTTCCGTCGTGTGGGCCACGGGTTGGGAGCCTTACGATGCCAACCGGATCGACAACCTCGGGTTCGGTCGGTACCCGAACATCGTCACCAACATGATGATCGAACGCCTGGCGGCGCCCAACGGCCCCACCAAGGGCAAGATCCTGAGACCCTCCGACGACAAGGCCCCCGAATCCATCGCCTTTGTCCAGTGTGCCGGCTCCCGGGACGAAAATCATCTTCCCTACTGTTCCTATATCTGCTGCATGGCCTCCCTGAAGCAGGCCACCTATGTCCGAGCCCTGTATCCCGACGCCAAAATCTACATCTTCTATATCGACATCCGTTCCCCGGGTCAGCGGTATGAAAAATTCTACAACATGGTCAAGGCGGACGAGAATGTCTTTTTTATCAAGGGTAAGGTCGCCGAAGTCAGCGAGGATCCCGACACCCGGAATATCACCGTTGTCGCGGAAAACGCCGTCACCGGCGAAAAAATTCATCAAACCGTCGACATGGTCGTGCTGGCCACGGGCATGCAGCCGACGGCCGCCAACATCAAGCTGCCGGCGGATCTGAAGTACAACGCGGACGGGTTCATCATCAACGATTTCGAAAAAGGCGGCATGTTCGGTACCGGTTGCGCAGCCAAGCCCTTTGACGTGACGTCGGCCAATCAACATGCCACCGGAACGGCACTGAAAGCGATTCAAACCCTGGTGAACAAATAACGGTGACCAGCGAACAGGAATCGGAAATTCGTCCCGGTGGCATTGTCGATGCCGGCGGGCGACGGGTAACCGACGACTGAAATCAGGAGGATATCCATGGATAAAAAGTACGGTGTATATATCTGCACAGGTTGTGGAATCGGGGAAGCCCTGGATGTTAAATCACTCTGCGCTGTGCCGGAGGATGAAGGCTTGCCGGTCAAGACGCACCCCTGCTTCTGCGGCAAGGAGGGTGTCGAACTGCTCAAGAAGGACATTGCAGACGGTACCAACACCCTGGTCCTGGCGGCCTGTTCCCGCCGCGTCAATTTCGACACCTTCCGGTTCGACGGCTGCATCGTCGACCGGGTGAATATCAGGGAAGGGGTGGTCTGGTCCCATCCCCGGGATCAGTTTCCGGCCCTTACCGATGAAGAGAAGGAAGACGAGGACAATTTCGACCGCGTCCAGATGATGGCCGAGGATTATATTCGTATGGGGATGGCCCGGGTCGAAAAGGTCAAGCTTCCCGAGGCCTACAAGCAGGACAATTTCAGCGAGCGAATCCTCGTCATCGGCGGCGGCATCACCGGCATATCCGCTGCGGTGGACGCGGCCAAGGCCGGCTACGAGGTCACCGTCGTCGAAAAAGAATCCTACCTCGGCGGATATGCCGCCAAGGTCCGGAAACAGACCCCCGTAGGCGAGCCTTACGACAGCCTGATTCCCCCCATTATCCAGGCCAGGATCGATGCGCTTGAAAAACACCCCAACATCGCGGTCAAGACCAACACCGTGGTGGCGCGCATCGCCGGGGAGCCCGGAGATTTCACGGTGACTTTCAAGAAGCCCGGCGAAAAGATCGAGTTCGACGTGCCTTATCCCCTTCCGGACGAGATGAAGGTCGACGAAAGCGGCAAGGAGCTCGACGTCGAAACGATTCATGAACGGTATATGGAATACAACAAGGGGCGGAAGGATATCCTGACCCTGGACCCCAACGGTGAGAAGTTCGGAGCCGTGGTGCTGGCCGCCGGATGGCGCCCCTACAAACCCGCCGACGGCGAGTTTGCCAATTTAGGGTATGGGGAGATCCCAGATGTCGTCACCAACGCCAGGTTCGAGGAGCTTGCCGCCGCAGGTCCTGTCAAGCGGCCTTCGGACGGTAAGCCCGCCAAGTCCGTCGTCTTCATTCAGAGCCCCGGCGGCGAGGCGGGCGACGCCGACTTCTCCTACGCCGGCGCCGTGACCAGCATGGTCTCCCTGAAACAGGCCAAGTATGTGCGCGAGGATTACGAGGACGGCAAGGCCTATGTGTTCTACCAGCACATGCGGACCCCCGGCCTCAACGAGAATTTCTACAAAAGCATCCAGCAGGATCCCGGCATCTTCCTCACCAAGGGTGAGGTCATCCAGGTCTCCAGTAACGGCGACGGCCTGGTCATCGATGCCGACAACACCCTCCTGGGGGAGAATATCCGGGTCAAGGCCGACATGGTCGTCCTGGGCACCGGCATGGTGCCGGCCACGGCCGATGATCCCGTCGTCAACCTCGCCTACCGTCAGGGACCGGCCTTCCGGGATATCGGGCTTTTCAACGGGTACTCCGACTCCAACTTCATCTGCTTTCCTTATGAAACCCAGCGAACCGGCATCTACGCCGCCGGCGCCGTCCGCCGCAGCATGACGATGGAAGAGTCCATCGAAGACGCCGCCGGCGCCGCGCTCAAGGCCATCCAGTGCATCCGGTCCACCAACCGCGGAGTGTCGGTTCACCCCCGCTCCGGCGACATGACCTTCCCGGACTTCTTCTTTCAGCGGTGTACCCAGTGCAAGCGCTGCACGGAGGAGTGTCCCTTCGGCGCTCTCGACGACGACGCCAAGGGAACGCCCAAGCCGAATCCCGCCCGATGCCGCCGCTGCGGCACCTGTATGGGGGCCTGCCCCGAGCGGATCATCGGATTTGCCGACTACAACATCGACAGCATCGGTTCCATGGTCAAGTCCGTCAAGGTGCCATCGGAAGACGATTATTCCGAACCGCCCTTCAGGGTTCTCGGACTGGTCTGTGAAAACGACGCCTTCCCGGCCCTGGACATGGCGGCCATCAACGGCCTGTCCTACTCGGCCGACGTCCGGCTGATCCCCGTGCGCTGCCTCGGATCCGTCAACGTAATCTGGATCAAGGACGCCCTTTCCCAGGGCATGGACGGCGTTTTCCTCCTGGGGTGCAAGCATGGCGACGATTACCAGTGCCACTTTGTCAAGGGGAGCGAGCTGGCCGAAATCCGGATGAAGAAAATCGGCGACGCTCTCGCCAGCCTGGCCCTCGAGGAGGAGCGTGTGGCGCAGTTCGAGATCGCCATCGATCAATACGACAAGGTTCCGGAGATCATCAACGGTTTCGTGGAATCCATCGAAGCCCTGGGCCCGAACCCGTTCAAGGGATTCTAGTCAGGTAAAAACAGCAAGTGGGACGCCGGCGGAGGATGGGTTTCCGCCGCCGGCACGCCATTCTTAACGGATCAGGAGGTACTGAGATGACGGATAGATATGTGGTGGAGCCCGACGTCGGATTTATCAACGAGGTCATCGGGCTTGGTGGCGAAGATCTCAAGAAGTGTTATCAGTGTGCGACCTGTGCTGTGGCATGTCCGATTTCTCCGGACAATAAGCCCTTTCCCCGCAAAGAGATGATCGCGGCGTCCTGGGGGTTGAAGGACAAGCTGGTGGGGAATGCCGATATCTGGCTGTGCCACAACTGCGGCGACTGTTCGACCCTGTGCCCCAGAGGCGCCAAACCCGGCGATGTTCTGGGCGCCATTCGGGCCTATGCCATCCAGGAGTATGCCCAGCCCAAGAAGCTGGCCGAGCTTTTCAACGATCCCAAGAAATTGCCGGTGCTGTTCGCGATTCCCGCCGTTCTTTTCATCGTGCTCGGCATTATCGGCAACATCCTCGGCTTTCACTTCCTGGATTTCACGCCCGGGGGCGAGGAGATCGTGCATGCCAAATTCATTCATACCACATTGGTCGACATCATCATGATTCCGACCTTCTTCGCGGCCATCGGCATTTTTGCCATGGGCCTGAAACGCTTCATTGCCGACATCCACAAGGATGCGCTCGAAACCGGCAAGACGACCCTCCAGAAGATCGACCCCAAGGGTTTTGCGGAGGCGCTGGTCCGGGTCATTCCCGGGATATTCAAGCACAAGAAATTCACCGAGTGCGGCGAGAACACCGAACGGGCCACCTCTCACATGATGGTCTTCTTCGGGTTTCTGGGGCTGTTCATCGTGACGAACATCTTCTTTGTCGTCCTTTACGGCTTCGGGATCCATGGGCCCTATTCCCAGCTGAACCCGGTGAAATGGCTCGCCAACATTGCCGGCGTAGCCCTCATCATCGGCGCGGCGCTGATGATCAAGGACCGAACGGCCAAGCCGGACCAGGTTTCCGCCTATAAAGACTGGTTCATCATCGGCCTGGCCCTGGCCCTGGGCGCCACGGGCATGCTGACCCAGATGACCCGCCTGGGGGGCGCCGCCGGTCTCTCTTATTTCATCTATTTCATCCATCTGCTCTGCATCTGGGTGTTTTTCATGTGCCTGCCGTTCTCCAAGTTCGCCCACATCATCTACCGGACGGTGGCCATGGCCTACGCCGAATACACCGGCAGAAAATAACAGACAACCCGGGACGCTGCTGTCTTCGGATGATGAGGGGGAGCCTTCGGGCTTCCCCTCGCTGTTTCGAGGAACGCCATGACGGCTTTGCCGTACAGGGATTTCAACGCCTATTTGAGAGATCGCTTCGGGGAGCGGGTCCAGAAGATTATCGTGGATGCCGGCCTCGACTGTCCCAATCGGGACGGCACGGTAGCCCGGGGCGGATGTATCTATTGCAACCGCCGGGGATCGGGCACCGGCAATCATGCCAAAGGGCTTTCCATCACCGAACAGATCCGGGTCGGCAGCCGATTCGTCGCCCGCCGCTACAAGGCCCGCAAGTTTCTGATCTACTTCCAGTCCTTTTCCAACACCTACGCACCGGTGCCCGTGCTTCGGCGACTCTACGACGAGGCCCTCGGAGCCGTTCCCGGGATAGTGGGCCTCAGCATCGGCACGCGGCCGGACTGCGTGGACAAGGCGGTGCTGGATCTCCTCGAGGATTACGGCCGACGGACCCTGATGTGGGTGGAGTACGGTCTCCAATCGGCCCACGACGAGACCCTGCGGCGCATCAACCGGGGGCACGACGTCGCCTGTTTCCGGAGAGCGGCAGCCGAGACCCGGCGGCGAGGTATCCGCGTTTGCGCCCACGTCATATTGGGGCTGCCGGGGGAAAGCCGCGGAGAGATGATGGAAACGGCAAAGGCTCTGGCCGAGATGGGGATTGACGCAGTCAAAATCCACCTGCTTTACGTGGTCAGGGGGACGGCCCTGGAGCGCATGTACCGGACGGGGGCTTACCAATGCCTGACCCAGTCCGAATACGTAGACCTGGTCTGTGAATTTCTGGAGCATCTCCCCCCAAAGGTCGTCATCCAGCGTCTCACCGGCGATCCTCACCCGGATGAGCTTGTCGCCCCCGACTGGGCCCGCGACCGATCCACCCTGAACCGCATTCGTGAGACCCTGACCGCCGCCCATCGTTTTCAGGGGGGGCGATACGGCGGCTAGTGCTTGAGAATCTTGCCGAGAAACGAGCGGGTCCGCTCGTCCTCCGGTGCGGTGAAAAACGCCGTGGGGGTTCCGGTTTCGATGATCCTGCCGTCATCCATGAACACCACCTTGCTCGCCACCTCCCGGGCAAACCCCATTTCGTGGGTCACGACGGCCATGGTCATTCCCTCTGCAGCCAGCTTTCGCATAACGTCGAGAACCTCGTTGATCATCTCGGGGTCCAGGGCCGACGTCGGTTCGTCAAAGAGCATGATTTTGGGCTGCATGGCCAACCCCCGGGCGATGGCCACGCGCTGTCGCTGTCCGCCGGACAACTGCGCCGGATAGGCGCCCGCCCTGTCATGGATGCCGACCTTTTCCAGCAGGTCCAGGGCGATGGCTTCGGCCGTTTTCCTGGGAACGTTCTTGACCTTGATGGGGGCGATGGTGATGTTCTCCATGACCGTCATATGGGGATAGAGGTTGAACTGCTGAGAGACGAAGCCGATCTCGGCCCTGAGCCTTGTGATGTTGGTGGCCTTGTCGTGGACCGGCAGGTCGTCCACGAAGATTTCACCCGACTTGATCCGTTCCAGCTGGTTGATGCACCGGATGAGGGTGCTCTTTCCGGATCTGCTGGGCCCGCAGATGACCGCCGTTTCCCCGGCTTTCACATGAAAATCGATGTCCTTCAGCACGTGGTGCCGTCCGAACCATTTGTTGACCTTTTTGAACTCAATCATGAACGATCCTTTTCAGCCGCTCGCCGCGGCATTATGCTCGTCAGACGGTCGCGGCGGCCACCATGGCCTGGCCCAGGGAGATCCCGCCGTCATGGGTGGGGACGCGGGCGTGACTGAAGACCGAGAATCCCGCTCCGGTCAAAGCCCGGGTCAAGCCCTTCAGCAGAATGACGTTCTGGAAGGCGCCGCCGCTCAGGACGACCCTGTCAAGCCCGGTGTTGCAGCGAATATCGGTGCACAGCGTGGTGAATTGGCGGATAAGGGTGTTGTGGAATTTTCGGCTGATGACCGGAACGCAAAGCCCTGAGAGACGATCCCGGACCACGCCCTCGATGATGGGAAAGAGCGGGATTTCCCGGCTGTTTTGAGCCGGGCGTTCGCAGGGGTAGCAGCCGGTCTCCGAGGGATCGGCCGACATTTCGAGGGCCATGGCCGCCTGTCCCTCGAAGGTGACGTCATACCGGATATCGAGAAGAGCGGCGACCCCGTCGAACAGTCGCCCCAGGCTGGAGGTGAACGGCGCCTGGAATCCTCCCCTGACCATGGCGAGAACGGCATCGATCCGGTCCGCGTCGAGGCGTCTGAGCATGGGAAGGTCCAGTTCCCGGAGGGCATCACCGAAAGCCCCGTGGAGATAGGCCACGGCCATTCGCCACGGCTCCCGAACGGCGGCATCACCCCCGGGCATGGGGGTGTAGGCCAGATGCGCGGCCCGCTCAAACGATCGGTAGTCGGCCGTCAAGACCTCTCCGCCCCATACGGCCCCGTCGGTGCCGTAACCCGTGCCGTCGAAGGCGAGACCGATGACGGGGCCTTCCAGTCCGTTTTCCGCCATGGCCGCCGCGACGTGGGCGTGATGGTGCTGGACGGGGATCTTCGTTCCGGAAGATCGCATCCGGGCATACCGGGTACTGAGGTAGTCGGGATGCGCGTCGTGGGCGATGATCTCGGGGGCGATGGCGAGGATGTGTTCGAGGTGCCGGATGACGGCGTCCAGGAACCGGTAGGTCTCGAGGTTTCTCACGTCCCCGATGTGCGGGCTCAAATAGGCGCATCGTTTCCGGGTGAGGCAGACCGCGTTCTTCAATTCGGCGCCGCAGGCCAGAATCGGCGGCAGGGATCGGTGCAGAAAGATGGGCGCGGGGGCATATCCCCGTGAACGGCGGATAAAGCGGCTGCGGCCGTCGATATGCCGGACAACGGCATCGTCGCTTCTCTGGCAGATGTCCCGGTCATGAATGAGAAATCCGTCGGCGATGCCTGACAGATCCCGATGCGCTGCGTCGTTGTCGACGGCGATGGGCGCCGTGTCCACGGCCCGGACTTCGGTAATGACGGCCGGGGGGGGCAGCGACGCCGTGATCTCCCGGGAGAAAGCCGTGACGGCGTCGACCGTTCCCTCAAGACGGATGCGGACCCCCGCCGACGCGTTGGCCACCTCTCCCTTCAGGCCGTGTCGGCGGGCCAGCCGATAGACGAAAGGACGAAACCCGACCCCCTGGACGACGCCGCTGATGTAGAGGGTTCTGGATACCATGGATCAGGGTTTGGGAAGATCCCAGCGGGTCACCGGCGACGCCGGCGGGGTCGCTGTTGCGGCCCCGGGCTCCGCAGCCGGTGTGTCGAAGACGTCCAGGATTCCCTTGGCCGCGGCAATGAAGCCGCCGACATCCGAAAGGGTGGCGGGGATGATCATGGTGTTGTTGGTTCGGGCCAGATTTCCGAATTCCTGGATGTACTGTTCGGCGATGCGGAGGTTGACCGCCTGAAGCCCCCCTGCCTGCTGGATGGCCTGGGCGATCTTCCCGATGCCCCGGGCCGTGGCTTCGGCCACCCGCTCGATCTCCTGTGCCCGACCCTCGGCCTCGTTGATCCGCTTCTGCTTTTCCCCCTCGGACTCCGCGATCATGGCCTGGCGGCGCCCCTCGGCGCGGTTGATTTCCGCCTGTCGTTTTCCTTCGGATTCGGCGATCTCGGCCCGCTTGTCCCGCTCGGCCTTCATCTGCTTCTCCATCGCCTCGATGATGCTCTGGGGCGGCTCGATATCCTTGATTTCATAGCGTGTCACCTTGACGCCCCAGGCGTCGCTGGCCTCGTCCACCGATTCCACCACCCGCATGTTGATGACCTCCCTGGCCTCGAAGGTGCCGTCGAGATCGAAGGTGCCGAAGACGCTCCGCATGGTGGTCTGGGCCATCTGCATGACGGCGTACTTGTAATCCTCGATGCCGTAACAGGATTTCTGGGCGTCCACCACCTGGAGGTAGAGGATGCCGTCCACCCCGATGGAGACGTTGTCCTTGGTGATGCAGACCTGTTGGGGCACGTCCACCGCCTCCTCCTTGAGGGAACGGCGGTAGGCGATGCGGTCGATAAACGGCACCAGGATGTGGAATCCGGCCTCGAGGGTCCGGCTGTATTTGCCCAGTCTTTCGACGATATAGGCCGTTCTCTGGGGGACGATGCGGATGGTCTTGAAGAAGACGACGATGACGAAAACCGCGATGCCGGCGGTGATCAGGGTGTAGAGGCTCATATCTTTCGGTACTCCTCCTCGTGAAGGGGTTCGACAAACAGCAGGATGCTGTCCCGACCGACGATCGAGACGTAGCGGCCTTTTTCCAGCAGCTCCTCGGACGCGGTTTCAGCCTTCCATGCGGCGCCCTTGAAGACCACCCGGCCGGGCCGGCCCCGGCGAAGGGGCTCCAGTACGACGGCGGTCCGGCCGATGAAATCGTCCGTCAGGTCCGGGCCGCTGTCCGGGCGGGGGGTGAATCTCCGGCGGAGCAGCACGAGAGAGCCGATGGAGACAACGACAAAGACGGCGATCTGAAGCGGCGCGCCTACATCCGCCCCGAGGCAGAGGAGGGCGACCACCCAGGCGCCGACGCCGAAGAAGACGATGATCACTCCCGGCGCGAAAAATTCGACGATGACGCAGAAGAGTCCGATGAGGAACCAGAGGGTCACGGGGTCTTTCAGCATCTCCATGGCGGGCCTCCGATATCAACCCGACGGTTCGGAAGCGTCGAAAGCTTCCCCGTCCGTTGCGGCCCCCGCCTCCCGGAGCAGCCGGAGGGATTCCATGGCGACGGTCTCATCGATGACGTGGAGGGCGAACCCGGCGTGGACGATCACGTAGGCGCCGACCGCGGCGTCTTCCGCCAACACCAGGCTGCACTCCCGCCGAATTCCGTCCACGTCGACGACGGCGGTGTCGCCGTCGATCCCGATAACCCTCGCGGGGATGGCAAGGCACATCTGGATGCGCTACTCCTCTGGTTGAACGGCACGGGTTTCGATGCCGACGCCGACGGCCTCGGGAGGTCCGCCGGCTTGTGCGGCGATTCCCGAAGGCGTTAAATAATCACTTTTTATCACCTCAACTGTCGACTTTCACAGGCCGGTTCCGGGAGGAAAGGGGCGCGGGCCGTATCCTCCCGGCATCGCTTTCCGGTCGCCATCATGAAAGTCGACAGTTGAATTATCACTCTATCGATTGTGATGCCGATTGTCAATGAAACGGGGGTCCTTTCGGCCGGCGACGTTACAGGGCCGCCAGCAGCCGTTCATGAATGTTGTCGAAGCCGCCGTTGGACATGATCAGGATCGTGTCCCCGGATTCGGCGGTTTCCACCAGAAACCGGATGACGGCGTCGGTGTCGTCGAAATGGCGGGCGTCCATGCCGCGCCGTTTCAGATCCGCCACCAGGGTTTCCGAGGAGAGGCGCTCCTCCGGCGGAACCTTATCGAGGCGGGAGGGCTTCCGGATCAGGACCTGATCGGCGTCCTCGAACACCTGGGGGTAGACCGCCTGAAACACCCGGCGCATGCTCGTGTTGGTCCGGGGTTCGAACACGGCCACGAGTCGCCCTTCGGGATAGAAGCTGCGGACGGCCCGGAGGGTCTCCCGTACCGCCGTGGGATGGTGGGCGAAGTCGTCGATGACGGTGACCCCCCGCTTCACCCCCCGGACCTCCTGGCGTCGCCGCGGGCCCTGAAAGCTTTCGAGAGCCGCGGCCATGGCCGCCTTCGGGATGCCGACGGCGTCTCCGGCAGCCATGCAGGCGAGAATGTTTTCGAGGTTGTGCCGGCCCATGAGTCGGGTGTTGAAGGCGCCGAAGCGCCGGCCGTCCCGGAGGACCTCGAAGCGGGTCCACGGCGGGGCCGATTCGATGCCTCCAAGCCGCCAGGGGGAGTCGGGCCGATGGCCGTACGGCAGGACCCGGCACCCGCATGCGCTGGCTAACTCCGCGGCATTGGGGTCGCCGTCATAAGGGATCAGGGTGCTGGTGGGGTTCATCCGGTGAATCAGGCGACCGAAGGCCTGCTTGACGGCGGAAAGATCCTTGTAGATGTCCGCATGGTCGAACTCGACGCCGGTAAGAACGGCGACGGCGGGATCGTAGTGAAGAAATTTGGGGCCCTTGTCGAAAAAGGCCGTGTCGTATTCATCCCCCTCGATGACGATGAAGGGGCCCCCGCCCAGACGATAGTTGCTCTGAAAATCCCGCACAATCCCGCCGATGAAAAAGGAGGGGTCCAGACCCGCGCAATGGAGCATCCAGGCCAGGATCGACGCCGTGGTGGTCTTGCCGTGGGTTCCCACGACCATAAGGACCTGTCGGTCTCGAACGACGAAATGGTTGACGGCCTGGGGCATGGAGCAGTACGAAAGCCCCATCTCCATCAGGGCCAGGGCCTCGGGGTTTTCCCGGGTGACGGCATTGCCCACCACGACGAGATCCGGGCGGTGGGCCAGGTGGTCCCGTGAAAACCCCGGGGCCGCCGGAATGCCCTTTCCGGCGAGAAAATCGCTCATGGGCGGGTAGATTCCCTGATCCGATCCGGTGACCCGGTAGCCCAGGTCCTTGAGCATGCCGGCAAGCGCGCCCATGCCCGTGCCGCAAACGGCGATGAGGTGGATCGTCTCTATATGGGCGGGAATCCGGTTGCGGTTCACATCCATGGCTTGTCACTTCCTTTGTTTTCTGATAGTCCGGGTTCAGGTTCGGGCGGCGCCGTTCCGCATGCAGACGGCGGCGTCAGGGGGCGGCCTGCCTCCCCGACCGCCGCCGGCTGAAGGAAGGTCGCGCGGGGTCAACGGCAGGCATCGGATTTGGCAACGGCCTTTCGCAGGGAAGCATCTCCCGGCGCCGGGCGGCAGACGACAACACCACGCTCATCGGAGACGCATTCCATGGAAACCTCCCTCGAAAACCTCTTGAAAGCATTCGTCACTTCTCAACAGCGGATTACCGTCCTCACCGGCGCGGGCATCTCGGCCGAAAGCGGCATTCCCACCTTCCGGGGTCCCGAAGGCTACTGGACCATCGGATCCGAGGCCTACCGTCCCCAGGAGATGGCGACCCAACGCATGTTTCTGAAAGCACCCCTGGCGGTCTGGAACTGGTATCTTTACCGCCGTTCGGTCTGCGCCCGCGCCGAGCCCAACCCCGGGCATCGCGCGGTGGCCGGGATGGAGCGCCTCTTCGGCGATCGTTTCCGACTGGTCACCCAGAATGTCGACAATCTCCACCTGCGGGCCGGCAGCACGCCGGAGCGGACCTTCGAAATCCACGGCAACATCTTTCTGATGCGCTGCGCCGAGGCATGCTCTGCGGCTTTGACGCCGGTGCCGGCGGCCTTTGACGATTGGCCCCGGGACCGGGAGATTTCCTCCGGGGAGGCGGAACTTCTCCGCTGCCCCCGCTGCGGAGGGCTTTTAAGACCCCACGTACTCTGGTTCGACGAGGTCTACGACGAGCCGTTCTACCGGTTGACCACAACGCTCGCGGCCGCCCGGGAAACGGATCTCCTCATCGTCGCGGGCACCTCCGGCACCACCAACCTGCCCAACAAGGTGGCCTGGGAGGTCTCCCGCCGTTACAAGGCGGTCATCGTCGACGTCAACACCGACCGCAACCCCTTCGCCGCCCTGGCCGTCCGCCAGGGGGGGTTCGCCGTGACCGGCACCTGCGGGCAGATCCTTCCCGAGATCCTGGCGCTCTTCCAGGCGGCCTAGCACTCACATCCGGCGGCGAGGGTCTTGAGCACCTCGGCCGCCGCCCGGACGGTCTCGTCGATATCCTCCCGGGTGTGTGCCGCCGAGACGAAGGCGGCCTCGAACTGGGACGGGGCCAGGTAGATTCCCCGCTCGAGCATGGCGTTATAGTAGGCTGCGAACATCTTGAGATCGGATGTTTTGGCGTCCTCGAAATGGGTCACCGGGCGGTCGGTGAAGAACATGCCCAGCATGGAGCCCACCCGGGTGAAGGTCACCGGAATGCCGGCCACAGCGGCGGCGCCTTCGAGCCCGACGGCCAGCCGACGGGATTTCTGATCCAGCGCGTCGTAGAAGCCCGGTTCCTGGAGCTGTTTGAGGGTGGCCACGCCGGCGGCCATGGCCAGGGGGTTGCCGGAGAGGGTGCCGGCCTGGTACATGGGGCCTGCGGGGGCCACCTGTTCCATGATATCCCGGCGTCCGCCATAGGCGCCCACGGGCAGGCCGCCGCCGATGATCTTGGCGAGACAGGTCAGATCCGGGGTGATGCCGTAAAGCGCCTGTGCCCCGCCGTAGGCCACGCGGAACCCCGTCATGACCTCGTCGAAAACCAGAACGGTCCCGTGCTTCTCCGTTTCCTTCCGGAGGGTTTCGAGGAATCCGTCCACCGGGGGTACACACCCCATGTTCCCGGCCACCGGCTCCACGATGATACAGGCGATGTCGTCGCCCCGGGCGTTCATCAAGGCGGTCACGGCGTCGATGTCGTTGTAGGGCAGGGAGATCGTCTGGGCGACGAAGGCCTGGGGGATCCCCGGGCTGCCGGGAATGCCCAGGGTGGCGACGCCGGAGCCGGCCGCCACCAGAAGGGAGTCGGCGTGCCCGTGGTAGCAGCCGTCGAATTTGACGACGGCGTCCCGTCCTGTAAAGGCCCGGGCGAGACGGACGGCGCTCATGGTGGCTTCGGTGCCGGAGTTGACCATGCGGACCATCTCGATGGACGGCACGGCGTCTTTCACCATTTCGGCCAGCCGGAGTTCCAGCACCGTGGGCGCACCGAAGCTGGTGCCCTGGGTCAGTTCGAACTCGATCAGCTTGATCACTTCGGGATGACGGTGCCCCAGAATCATGGGTCCCCACGATCCCACGTAGTCGATGTAGCTGTTGCCGTCCACGTCGAAGATGCGGCTGCCCTGGGCCCGTTCGATGAACAGGGGGGTGCAACCCACGGACCGACAAGCGCGGACCGGGCTGTTCACCCCGCCGGGAATGAGTTCCCGGGCTTCTTCAAACAGTTTCAACGAGTGGTCTATGTTCATGTCAATCTCCTTCATTGCCTGCGATCCTCGGCTGTTGACCGCCCGGGATGTTCATCGTCAAAGGGCTCGATGCGGATGCATTCGTAAGGGGCGGTTCTCTGCATTGCCTTGCATTACCCGATGTCGACCGGCTTCTGAACGTCGAGTTGAATGCCGGAACGTAACGCCACCAGATACAACGGATCGGGGGATATTGCAACACCGGAGTCCGAAAACCGACCGTCGGCGCCGCTTCCCGTTCCCGGGGCGGGCGCTTGAAACAATATATTGATTTTGTAATTGAATCATCTTAAATTGAGACGATAATGTGGAAAGGCGGGCATGGGAAGGATGGGGACAACGGCCGCGACCGCTCCGAAAAGAGGGGCCGGCAATGCAGGGGGATGACGATCCGGTATGATTCGAAAGGTGATTTCCGGCGGAGAGGCGGGGGTGGAGCGCGCGGCACTGGACGCGGCCCAGAAATTCATGATCGACTGCGGGGGGTGGATGCCCCGGCGGCGCGACGGGGAGGACGAGGCTCTGGTCAGGGCTTATCGGTTGACGCTGCTGATCGACGCCGATGCCGACCAGGCCGCGGCGCGGAACGTGTCCAACGCCGACGGTGTGCTGGCCATCGTCTGGGGGGCGGCGACGGAAAGCGCCGCGCGCCATCTCCGGCTGGCGGAGCGATACGGGCGGCCTGCAAAGGTGCTGGACCTGGATCGGATTCCGGCCTTCAAAGCGGCCCGGGAGGCCGAGGCCTGGATCCGGGAGAAGGGGATCGCCGTGCTGAACGTCACGGGGTCCCAGACGACCGACGCGGCGGTCTATCGAACAGCGTCGGACATTCTCGAGACCCTCCATCAACTGCTCATGATCGACCCCCGGCATCACCGGTCGGGGCCCGGCGACGTCGCGACGCGGGCGGACGTCCGTCTGGACGCATTCGTCCGGATTCCCAAGACCGTCGACGAGGCGGTGGCGGTGCTTCTGTCGGCGCTGAGTTTCCGGGATCGAACCCGTATCGCCAACATGGACGAGAAGCGTCTCGATACCTTGATGCCCTCCATCGGCGTCTACATCCAGAACGAATTTCGGCTGCGGCAGGGCAACCCGTCGCTCATGGATGACTGCAGGGCCCGTTCGGACACCCCTGATGAAGCGCCCGCGAAGGTTGTCATCCGGGCGCTCCGGCACGCCCTTCGGAACACCGATGGGGTGCTGCGCGTCGTCAAATAGCCCCCTGCGCGTCGGACATTGACATACGCCGACCTGGAAGAGGCCCTCCTTTTACCTGGCGCGGTCATCTCGGGAAAAGTACAGGTGATCGTTTCTTTACTTTTGAAAGAGATATTGGTATAGGCCGTCAGTTTCAACAACCTTGCCGGTTATGAGAACCAACGGGGCGTCTTCGCTCCCCGCGGGATCGAGGCCCCCGGATCCATCCGAGATGAAAAGCAGAAAAGGAGTCGACCATGGAATCATGCCCCTGTGGATCAGGCCTGACATACACCGAATGCTGTGAACCGCTGATCACCGGCGCGCAACCCGCGAAGACCGCGGAGGCCCTCCTCCGGTCCCGCTACACTGCCTATGCCGGGAAGATCGTCGATTATATCGTCGACACGACCCATCCCGATCAGCAGGAACCCGACAGCCGGAAAACAGTGGAAAAATGGTCCCGAAACACCGAATGGCGGAAACTCGAGATCGTGAACTGCGAGGCCGGCGGCATCGATGACGAGGAAGGAACGGTGGAGTTCAAGGCGGATTACACGGAAAAAGGGAAGCCTAGAAAACATCACGAACTGGCAACGTTCAAGAAAAAGGACGGCCGATGGTATTTTTTCGACGCCGGGACACCCCCGATTCGACAGGTGGTGCGCACCTCCCCCAAGGTGGGGCGGAATGCGCCGTGCCCTTGCGGAAGCGGAAAGAAATACAAGAAGTGCTGTGGCTGAAAGACCGTAGATCGTCGCCGGCCGTGACCGGGTCCGGGAATATGCATGCCGGCGTTTGTTCTTCTATCGATTCAAGGAGGCGGGGTACAGCAATGGTGAAACGTGCAATCATGGTGGCGGCGGCGGTGCTGTTGTGCTGCGGGGCGGCGTTGTCCGCCGACAAAGACGACAAAGAGATGAAGGTCGGTTTCGTTTATGTCTCCCCCGTAGGGGATGCGGGCTATTCCTATGCCCACGACATGGGCCGGAAATTCATAGACGGCAAGGACGGCGTGACCACCGCTTTTGTGGAGGCGGTTGCCGAAGGCCCGGATGCCGAGCGGGTCATCCTCAACATGGCCCGGAAGGGCTACGATCTCATCTTCGCCACCAGCTACGGTTATATGGATCCCATGCTCAAGGTGGCCCAAAAATTCCCCGATATCGTGTTCATGCACTGCTCCGGATTCAAGGCCGCCGCCAACATGGGCAATTATTTCGGCCGGATGTATCAGGCCCGGTATCTGACGGGCATGGTGGCCGGCGGCATGACCCGGAGCAATACCCTGGGGTACGTGGCCGCCTTTCCCATCCCCGAGGTGATCCGCGGCATCAACGCCTTTACCCTTGGCGCCCGGGCCGTCAACCCCGATGCCGTGGTGCGCGTGGTCTGGACCAAGACCTGGTACGATCCGGCAACCGAAAAGGAGGCGGCCAAGAGCCTCCTCGACACCGGGGCCGATGTCATCGCCCAGCATCAGGACTCTCCCGGTCCCCAGGAGGCTGCCCAGGAGCGGGGCGTTTACGCCATCGGGTACAACACCGACATGAGCGCCTTCGCCCCCAAGGCGCATCTGACGGCCGCCGTCTGGAACTGGGGGCCTTTCTACAAGGAGATGACGGACGCGGTGAGAAACGGAACCTGGAAGAGCGGTGCCTATTGGTACGGCATGGACAAGGGCATCGTCGATATCAGTCCCATGGCCGACGTTGTGCCGGAAAGGGTCAGGGCACGGGTTGCGGCCGTAAAGGCCGAGCTGATTGCCGGCACCTTCGCACCCTTCTCCGGCGAACTGAGGGATCAGAGCGGCGTCGTTCGGATTCCCGCCGGGAAATCCATGACGGACGCCGAGTTGCTGGGAATGGACTGGTTCGTCGAGGGCGTGGTCGGTTCGACGCAATAATACCGCATGAACAGTCCGTTTCGGATCGTTAAAAGGGAGGCGCCTTTGGGGTGGGGCGTCTGCCTCGTCATATCGGGGGCGGTGCTTTTTGCCCTGGGGATCGGTATGGGCATGCTGAGTATCCAGGGCAAACCGCCGCTTTCGGGTATGGGGCTGCTGCTTCAAGGGGCCTTCGGCTCCCGCTGGGCACTGGAGGATTGTGTCGGAAAGGCGATTCCCATCTACCTCTGTTCCCTGGGGGTCGCCGTCGCCTTTCGTCTCCAGATATGGAACATCGGCGCCGAAGGGCAGTTCGCCCTGGGAGCCGTGGGCGCCGCATGGGCGGTCTACCGGTTTTCCGCCCTGCCCGGTTGGACGCTGATTCCGCTGATGATGCTGGTCTCTTTCGCCGCCGGGGCCTTCTGGGGGCTGATTCCCGCTTTCCTGAAGCTGCGCATGCGCGCCAACGAAATCATCGTCACCCTCATGATGAATTACATCGCCGTCTTCTTCCTCGATTACCTCGTCTACGGCCGCTGGAAAGACCCGGCGAGCTTCGGTTTCCCCATGACCCCCACGTTTCCGGAGAGCGCCGTCGTGGGCAGGATCGGCGGAACCAACCTCAATTGGGGGCTTCTGCTCTGCGTCGTCTCGGGTCTTATCATCTGGATCTTTTTCCGCCACACCCGGCTCGGCTTCGAACTGAAGGCCGGCGGGGAGAGCCTTCAGGCGGCCCGGTATGCCCGCCTACCCTATGAAAACCTGGTGGTTCTGGTGATGGTCCTGAGCGGCGGGCTGGCCGGTTGGGCGGGATTCATCGAGGCTTCCGCCACCCTCAACCGGCTTCAGCCCAGCATCATGGTCGGATACGGCTACACCGCCATCGTGGTGGCGTGGCTGGCGCGGCTCAACCCGCTCTACATCGGCATCGCCGCATTCCTCCTGGCCGGGCTGCGCGTGGGGGGCGAGAATCTCCAGCTGGAGCTCCAGGTTCCCGCCGCCTTCGGGGAGATCCTGGAGGGACTGATCCTTCTGTCGGTTCTGGCGTCGTCGTTTTTTATCCGTTATCGTTTTTCCCCAAGGCGGCCGTCATGACGTGGTGGGACATGCTGGTGCCGCTTCTGGCGGCTGCGGTTCAGTCGGGGACGCCCATCCTGTTCGCCACCCTGGGAGAGATCTTTACGGAGCGCGCCGGCGTTCTTAACTTAGGGGTCGAAGGCGTGATGCTCGCGGGCGCGCTGGCGGGATTTCTGACGTCGATGTGGAGCGGGAGCCCCGTACTGGGGTTTGCGGCCGGCGGTTTTTTCGGCGCCGGTCTGGCGGGCATTCACGGCCTGGTCTGCATCGCGTTCAGCGGGAATCAGGTGGTCTCCGGACTGGCCCTCACCATCCTCGGCATCGGGCTCGCCGACTATCTGGGAACCCCCTTCATCGGCCAGAGCGCGCCGGGATTCGTTCCGGTTCCGATTCCCGGGCTGTCCGAGATCCCTGCGGTGGGGGCGATCCTGTTCCGGCAGGACCCTCTCGTCTATGTCTCCTACGCCGTCCCGCCGCTGATGTGGTTGTTTTTCAGGAACACCCGGTGGGGACTCAGACTGCGTTCCGTGGGAGAATATCCCCACGCGGCCGCCGCCGCCGGACTCAACGTGTCCGCCTTCCGCTGGGCCGGCGTGCTGGTGGGAGGGTTCTTGTGCGGTCTGGGTGGCGCGTATCTCTCCCTGGCCTACACCCATCTGTGGACCAGCGGTCTTTCCGCCGGCAGGGGCTGGATCGCCGTGGCCCTGGTCATCTTCGCCTTCTGGCATCCCGGGCGGGCGGTGCTGGGTGCCTATTTCTTCGGGGGGGTGATGGCTTTCCAGTTCCGGCTTCAGGCGACAGGAACCCATATTCCCTCCTCCCTGTTGCTCATGCTGCCTTATGCACTTACCATCCTGGTTCTCGTCTTTTCGTCCTGGCGGGGGCGGGGCGATCGGGCGCCGGCCTTTCTGGGCGTCAATGCCGAGCCGGCAGAGTAAAATCCGGGGTGACGTAAAAGCGAGACCCTTTCAAGGAGAATGACCGGATGTCTGATTTGGATAGACGTTATCGAAAAACATATCCCATTTCATGGGAGCAGCTGCAACGGGATACCCGGACTCTCGCGCGGCGTCTTCTCGAGATCGGTGAATGGCGGGGCATTATCGCCGTCACCCGGGGCGGGCTCGTGCCGGCGGCCATCATCGCGCGGGAGTTGGATATCCATCGGGTGGATACGGTATGCGTTTCCAGCTACACCTGGCAGAACCAGGGGAAGATCCAGGTGATCAAGCCTGTGGCCGATCAGGGCGAGGGCTGGCTCATCGTCGACGATCTGGTGGACACCGGAAAAACCGCCGCCGTGGTTCGGGAGATGATTCCCCGCGCCCATTTCGCCACCGTCTATGCCAAGCCCGCCGGTCGGCCCCTGGTGGACTCCTTCATCACCGAGGTCGACCAGGAGACGTGGATTCTCTTTCCGTGGGACGCGTCATCTCAGTTTATCCGCCCCATCGCAGGCCTGAAACAGGACCGGTCATGACCGAATGCGAAAAAAATGCGCCTTTGCCGCTGGTACGCCTGGCGGGGATCGGCAGATCCTTCGGACGGGTCCGTGCCAACCACGATATCAGTCTCGACATTCATGCCGGTCGGATCATGGCGCTTCTGGGTGAAAACGGCGCCGGGAAGAGCACCCTCATGCGCATCCTGGCGGGTCGGCTTCAGCCCGACACGGGTCATATCGTCATCGACGGCCGGCGGACCGTTCTGTCGACGGCCAGGACCGCCATCGATGCCGGGATCGGGATGGTCTACCAGCACTTCACGCTGGTGGAGGCGATGACCGTCGCCGAAAACGTTTTTCTGGGCCAGGAGGGCGGCTTCTGGCTCCATCCCCGGCAGATGCGGGACAAGGTCGCGGCGTTGGCCGAGATCTACCAGCTCGCCGTCGATCCGTCCCGACGGATATCGACGCTTTCCATGGGTGAGCGGCAGCGGGTCGAGATCCTGAAGCTCCTTCTCCGCCAGAGCCGGGTTCTGATTCTCGACGAACCGACGGCGGTGCTGACGCCCCTCGAGACCGAGCAGCTCTTCAAAGCGATGCGCCGCATGGCGGGGCAGGGCAAGGCCGTCGTCTTTATCAGCCACAAATTGAGCGAAGTCATGGCCGTAGCGGACGACATCGCCATACTGCGGAAGGGTGAGATCGTCGACACCATGCCGGTCGCGGATGTCGCCTCGGTGGGGGAACTGGCCCGGCGTATGGTCGGTCGGGAGGTGCTGCTGCAGATCGAAAAAAATCCGGTGCCGTGCGGCGAAAGGGTCCTGAAGATTCGGGGCCTGTGCTCAAAGGCCCTCAAAGCCATCGACCTGGAACTCTTCCAGGGGGAGATTCTGGGGATCGTCGGGGTTGCCGGGAACGGGCAGAAAGCGCTCGCCGAGATTATCTGCGGTCTTCTGGCGCCCGAGGCGGGAGAGGTCGAGATCATGGGCCGGGAATGGGGGTGCTTCTTCGCGCGATGCCGAACGGAAACGCCCCTCGGCTACATTCCGGAGGACCGGCTGGGGATCGCCACGTGCCCCGATCTCGACCTGCGGGATAATTTCCTGCTGACCACCCGGTATGGCTTCTGTCGGGGGCCGTGGCTGCTGGGCAAGGCAGCCGAGGGGAAGGCTCGGGAGACCTTGAAGATCTTTCAGGTCCGACCGGCGAATATCTTTGCGTTGGCCCGGCAACTCTCCGGGGGCAACCTCCAGAAGATGGTGCTGGGCCGCGAGTTTTACCGGCAGCCGCGCCTCATCGTGGCCGAACAGCCGACCCAGGGGCTTGACGTGGCCGCCACCGAGGCGGTCTGGCGGCACCTGCTGGAGGCCCGGACCCGGGCGGGCATCCTGCTGATCACCGGCGACCTGAACGAGGCTTTGGCCCTGTCAGACCGCATTGCCGTCATGTTCGGCGGCCGGATCATGGACGTCTTTGAGGCGTCCGACACTCATAAGGTGGATCGAATCGGCATGTTGATGGCCGGCATTTCCTCGGCGGCCTGACGGTAACGGTGTGTTCGGGCCGTCCGGCGCCGATCCCGAACCCGAAAAGACATGTATCGGCATCGGGCCGATGCCCTTGAATACGTGAAAGGAGGCGAGGCCGTTGACGCGAACGACAAAAGCGGATGACCCGCGGACGATATTCGAGGCCGTTTGCTCGGCCATGGCGGATCCGACCTTCTACCCCCATGCCGTGACCGGCGTCGAGCGCCGGGATACGCATATCTCCGCGGTTTTTTTGACGGGGTCGATCGTCTACAAACTGAAAAAGCCCCTGGCCCTCGGATTTCTGGACTTTCGACGCCTGGAAGATCGGCGGACGGCCTGCCTTCGGGAGGTCGAGCTGAACCGTCGATTGAGTCATGACGTATACCGCGAGGTCGTTCCGATTCATCGCGGCCCCGATGGGAAAATCTCCCTGTCGCCCGGCGGTCGGGTGGTGGAATATGCCGTGACCATGCGGCAGCTGCCTGAAGCGTCCAACCTGAGAACGCTCCTGGAAACGGGTCGGGCAGGGCATGAATGCATGGTCGAAATCGGGCTTCGGCTGGCGCGTTTTTACGACGAGAGCGAGCGGAGTTCCGCGGTGGACGCCTACGGGTCGCCGGATGCCGTCGCCTACAACATGGAGGAAAACTTCCGGCAGCTGGGGCCGTGGGTGGACACCGTTCTGGCGGGGTGGCCGTGGCCGTTTCTGTGCGAGGCGAACCGTGCCTTTCTCGTCGATCACAAGGCCCTTTTCCAGGGGCGGATCGCCAACGGCCGGATACGGGACGGCCACGGGGATCTTCGGGCCGATCACGTCTATTTCGACGGCGGTCTCCAGATCATCGACTGCATCGAATTCAACGATCGGTTCCGGTACGGGGATGCGGCGGTGGATCTCGCTTTTCTGGTGATGGACATGGCCGCACTGGGGCACGGGGCCCTGGGATACACGCTCCTGGCAGCCTATGCCGCGGCGGCGGCGGATCCCGGCGTCTTCGCCCTTATCGACTTCTATGTGGTCTACAGGGCACTGGTCCGCGTCAAGGTTTCCTGCATGCGGCTTTCGGCGGCCGACGCCGACGAGCGGGCTGTCCTCCTCACGGAGATCGGGCGATACATGGACCTCGCCTACCGGCACACCCTCATGTTCGCACGTCCCACCCTCTGGGTTTGCTGCGGGCTTCCCGCCTCGGGCAAGTCATCTCTGGCCGCCCGGCTGGGCGAGGCGATGGGGATTCGGGTTTTCAGCTCCGATCGGGTTCGAAAGACGATGGCGCCCGGGTCCGGGGTTTCACCCTACGGCAAGGGGACCTATTCCGACCAGCGGCGGAACCGGGTTTACGGTCGGCTTCTGGCCCTGGCCCAGGACGAACTTCGCTCCGGCCGGTCGGTGATCCTGGATGCCACCTACGGCCGAAGGCACTGGCGGGACGGCGTCCGGCAGCTGGCGTCGGACATGGACGCCGGCCTGATCTTCGCCGAGTGCGTCTCTCCGCTGGAGACCCTTCGGCGCCGCCTGGCCCGCCGGGATCGGTCGCCCGGCCTGTCGGACGCCCGGCTCGGCCACCTCAGCCGACTTTCCGCCGAATTCGAGGCGTTGACGGATATCCCGCAGGCCATGCGTGTGTCGGTGGACACCGACGGCCCGCGGGAAAATACCGTGACGGCGCTGTTGAAAACGGCCTGGGCTCTTCGCGAGCTTCAGATTGCCGGCCGGTCGTCGTGATGCCGGCGAGGGCTATTTGAGCCTGACCGCGGCGCCTTCGGCCACCGGCGTCGCGTCAATCGGACGGGCTTCGGCCCGGCCGTCGTCGACGGCGGTGATCTCAAGCGTTCCCGCAAGCGTTCCCGGAATGATGAAGCGCTGCCCCATCCGTCCCTCGATCACCTCTCCCGCGTTGTAAACCTCGAGGATGTCCCCGGCCTTCAAGCCGATTTCCCGGCCGGACGACAGGATCGCCTTCCCGTCCTGAACCGCCAAGACGTAGCCTTGCCAGGGGTGTTTCCCGAGGACTTCACAGATCTGTGCGGCGCCGATTTCAGCGACACGGTCCAAGGTCTCGTCCAGCGCGTAGACGGCTTTCAGATCCCGGGCCAGAACGGCATCATATTCAGCCCCGTCCACCTCCGCGGTCGCCTTCGGGGACTCGTCCATGAGCTTGGCGCCGGTTCCGGAATCGTAAAGCTGCAGCCCCACCTGGACGGATTCGTAGTAATGGGTATCCCGGAATATGAAAAAGCCCTCATCCTTTTCCTCGGCGTCGATGCCGACGAGGTGACCCACCAGGAAGGCGTTGATGCCCGATGTTCTGCCGATTTCGGCCAGTGCGAGGTTGTCGATCCGGCCTGATGCCGGACGGGGCATCCGGTCGACGGCTTCATCGGGGTAGCCGGGATCGCCGGGTTTCAGCCACTGGACGCCATTGCAGCCGGCCGAGAGTCGGTCCATGAAACGGCTCATGAAGCGCTGCGTTATCTCGGCATCCGAAATGAACGTCGTGTTTTCAAAGGGCAGGATCGCCACCTTTTTCTGAAGCCGCTCACCGGTGAAAGGGATGGCCTCGACCACTTTCCGGGTCTGGCTTCGCACCGTCGCGCATCCCCAGAGGCAGAGGACCGACAACAGGACGGCCAGCAGCCGCATCGCCGGTCTTGCCGGCGACGCGCCGCAGATTTTCAGGGAAACGGTATTTGCGGACATGTCATGCGAGCCCTTCATAAAGCGCGGAGACGCTCGTCGAAATGCCCCCCCGCGGCGTGAAGTCACCGATGATCTCCATGCGTTTAGGGCTGACGACGGCCACCAGATCGTCCAGGATGCGGTTGACCACATGCTCGTAAAAGATGCCGACATTGCGGTATTGGAGCAGGTAGAACTTGAGGGATTTCAGCTCGACGATCTTCTTGTCGGGACGGTACCGGATGGTGATGGTGCCGAAATCGGGAAGCCCCGTCATGGGGCATACCGAGGTGAACTCGGGCTGCCGGATCTCGATATGCACATCCCGGTGCCCCGTATACTGATAGTCGACGGGATCCAGAAGGTCCCGGCGGATGGTATCGGGTTTTTCGATGTTCTGCAAAACAACGTCCGTCATGGTCAAACACTCCTTGCTGCAGGGTTGCGGCGGCAGATGTCCGGGAAGACGACTACCGTTCGTCGAGGGGAACGTATTCCCGCTGGGTCGGCCCGGTGTAGATCTGACGCGGGCGGTTGAGGCGCCATTCCGGGTCATCCATGCTTTCCTTCCACTGGGCGATCCATCCCGGAAGACGCCCGATGGCGAACATGACCGTGAACATGTTGGTGGGGATGCCGATGGCCCTCAGAACGATGCCGCTGTAAAAATCGATGTTGGGATAGAGGTTGTGATCGACGAAATAGCTGTCTTTCACCGCGATCTCCTCGAGGGCCTGGGCGACTTCCAGAAGCGGGTCGTGGATGTTGAGTTTGGTGAGGAGCCGATCGCACATCTTCTTCATGATCCGGGTCCGGGGATCGTAGGTTTTGTAGACCCGATGGCCGAACCCCATGAGCCGGAAGGGGTCGTTCCTGTCCTTGGCCCGGGCCAGCACGTCCTTCAACGGGATCTTCTTCTCGACGATGTTCGTCAGCATTTCGATGACCGCCTGGTTGGCCCCGCCGTGGAGCGGTCCCCAGAGGGCGGCGATGCCGGCGGATATGGCGGCATAGAGGTTGACCCGGCCGCTGCCCACCAGACGGACGGCGGAGGTCGAACAGTTCTGTTCGTGGTCGGCGTGAAGGATCAGAAAGACGGATAGGGCCTGAACGACGTCCGGATCGATTTCATAGGGCCTGACCGGGCTGTCGAACATCATGTTGAGAAAATTTTCGCAGTAGGAGAGGTCGGGTCGGGGATAGACCACCGTGTGTCCTCTGAAGATCTTGTAGGACATCGCCGCCAGGGTCCGGACCTTGGAGATGAGGCGTGCGACGGTGGTGTTCAGTTCCTCCTCGCCTTCGAGGTAGGGGTAAAAGCTTTTCAGGGCGTTGACCATCGAGGAGAGGATTCCCATGGGATGGGACGCCCGGGGGAAGCTCCCGAAAAACGACCGCATGTCCTCGTGAACCAGGGAGTGGTCGTTCAGGAGAACCGAGAAGCGGGTGATCTGCTTTCGGTTGGGGAGTTCGCCGTTGATGAGCAGATAGGCGACCTCCCGGAAGGAGGAGTGCTCCGCCAGTGCCTCGATGGGATAGCCCCTGTACCGAAGGATGCCCCGTTCGCCGTCCATGAAGGTGATGGCGCTCTTGCAGCTGCCGGTGTTGGCAAAGCCCGAATCCAGGGTGATCATGCCGGTCATCTGGCGGAGCCTGGAAATATCGATGGCCTTTTCCCCTTCGGATCCGGTGACGACCGGCAGCTCGTAGGTCTGGTCGCCCCAGATCAACTTTACGTGTTCAGTCATACATATTCCTTTCCTGTTCAGGCGGAAGGGTCACCGCCGTTACCGCTTTGCGGATCGTGCCCCAACAGTGAGCACCGGACAAAAAATATGCCGCCCATCATCCACGCCGGCCGTCCCGGAACAGAGCGTCCTTGCAGTCAATCCATGAATGTCAAGAAGTTTTTCGCCTGCGGATGCCGTTGGGTCGGCCCGGCGGAACGCACTGGAAGGCAAGAGAGTTCCCTGGAACCATACATGAAGATGCGGAATGGGTCAAGCAGTGATCGCGAGGCGGGCAGGACGGGCGCCGCCGTCTCCGATTTTTCGTTTGTAAAGGCCTTTTCGATGTATTATAGACAACCATTTACAAGCAGATGTTTCCGCTTCGATCCCGCAGGCCGGCTGGTTTTCAGATCCGAAAGGCCATTGATCCATTTTTTTGCGTTTTACGCGCCGAAAGCGCGTCTCTTGCCGCCATGGCGTGGTGGGCTATGACAGCCTGAGATGTCCGGGGGCGACGGCCCAGGCCCTCTGAAACGACGCCGTGACGGTTTGCAGCCGCCGATGAAATGCGGATCTCTCTTCTGGACAGGGTATACGGATGAATGAAGTGAAGGCTTTTATAGACAATTCGGGGGAGGCCGTCATCAAATGCCCTCGATGTCATGCGACGCGGGTTGTCGATGTCAAGGAATATTCCAGGCTCGACCACATTGTCCGCTTCAAGGTGACCTGTCCGTGCAAGCATGTTTACCGGGTGATTCTGGAGCGGCGGGAGTTCTTCAGAAAACCGGTCCGATTGACGGGCGTGTGTCGGATGCGGGAGGGCGTGCCGGCGGTTGACATCCATATCCACAATCTGTCCCGGAAAGGATTGCGGATCGAGCTGATGAAGGACGATCCGCCGGCGATAGGCGACAAGGTGACCGTAGAGTTCCGGTTGGATGACGAGAAAAAGACCCTTATCCGAAAAGAGGCGTTGGTTCGAACCCTCATGGGGCGGTTTGTCGGGCTGGAGTTTTTTTCCATCGATCCCTACAATGTCTATGACAAGGCCCTGGGGTTTTACCTGATGTGAATAACGCGGGTCAGGCCGCCTTCGGGGCGATCTTCCGGCAGATTCCGGACGGGGTCGACGTGCCCGTGCTGGTGAAGATACGCGGTTGTCATCGGTAAAAAAGGCTCAGCCGCTCGGGCGCAACGCCGGCGTGATACAGGATCAGCAGCATCCAGTTGCGGAGCGTGTTCCGACAGACGCCCGTTCTTTCCCAACGGCGGGCCGATGTCGTGACCCGATGGGGGAGCAGGATGATCCGGTCTCCCCGCCGCCGGATCCGTCGCATCAATTCGACGTCCTCCATGATCGGAATCGCCGCGAACCCGCCGTGTCTCAGAAAATAGGCCTTTCGGATGAAAATGGCCTGATCCCCGTACGGGATGCGCGTGATGCGGGAGCGGCGGGAGGCGGCTTTTTCGATCCATCGGAAACAGGGGCGGGGGGAGTCGATGGCGAGATCGAAGGCTCCGCCGACGAAGTCCTTCGCCTGAAGGGCCTCGATGATGCGTTCGAGGCCGTCATCGGGGAGGCGGGTGTCCGCGTGCAGAAACAGCAGGATGTCGCCTGTGGCGTGCCGGGCGCCCGTGTTCATCTGGACGGCCCGCCCCCGTGTCGAACGGAGTTTCACGGCCCGCGGATCCCGGATCGCCCGAAGCGAGTCACCCGAGGCGGCGCCGTCAACAACGATGATTTCCCGTTTACCCGCGAAGGGCATACGAAGCAGGTGACCGACCAGGGGATTTATGATATGGGCCTCATGAAATACCGGGATGACGATGGATACGGCGGGGCGCATGAACTGTTTCAACACGTCCGGTCTAACCGATGGGCTTGAAAGATGCGTCCGCGCGGTTGCGCGCGGCGCTTGTTTCCTGTCCTCTATCGCCGTCGCTCCGGAGAATATAGTCCGATAAGGGCTCGTACGAAAGGGCGTTGATGTCGTTGATGATGCATGTTACAGCGAGACTGTGGCCCGCCGCAAAAGCGGGGGTTAGAAAAGGGGTTTTCGGATTTTTGTGGATCCTGAAGATTCTGATTCCCATTTCCTTCCTGACGCTGCTGTTGGACGCCGGGGGCGTCATCGGCAGAATCGACTTTCTGCTCACGCCGCTCATGGCGGTGCTGTGCCTTCCGGCCGTTGCCGCGCTTCCCTTGATCATCGGCATGCTGACGGGAATATACGGCGCCGTCGCCGCCATGACGGTTCTGCCCATGACCCTCGATCAGATGACCCTCGTCGCGATTTTTCTTCTGATTTCACACAACCTGATCCAGGAGGGGATCATTCAGGGTCGCTCGGGCATCCATCCCGGGATTGCCACGGCCTTCCGCCTGGGCGCCAGCATCGTCACGGTCATGGTGACGGCGCGGTTTCTCCCCTCCGACACCACTGTCGTCCTCTCCGGCGGGACGACCCCGGGCACCGCGGGACCGTTTCTCGACATTCTCGGGAACTGGGCGCTCCGGATGGGATGGCTCAGCGTCAAGATCCTCGCCGTCATTACCGCCATCATGGTGGTCCTGGAGATCATGAAGGCCTTCCGGCTCATCACCCACCTCATCACGCTGCTTCAGCCCGTCATCCGGTTCATGGGGCTCGATGGGCGGGTGGGCATGCTGTGGCTGACCGCCTGTCTCTTCGGCATCACTTACGGTGCCGCGGTCATCGTCGAGGAGGCCAAGGAGAACGACTTTGCGGCGGACGAACTGACCCGGCTTCATCTTTCCATCGGCATCAACCACGCCGTAATCGAGGACCCGGCCCTGTTTCTGCCGTTGGGGATCGGGGCCTTCTGGCTCTGGGTGCCGAGGCTGATCAGCGCTGTGGCGGCGGTCTGGCTCCTCAACCTCTGGTTCCGGCTGCGTCGCCGCCTGACCGTGGGATTGACGGTTCGTACCCCTTCATGAGTTTCAATGCCGGCCTGGATCAGGGGCCGTTTTTCAGATCGAAGGGCACCGGGGATTGCTTTTCGAGCAGCTGCTTTCTGCTGATTTTGCCGACGCTGGTGGTCGGGATGGTCTCCACGAAGGCGATCTTGTCGGGGATACCCCTTCCGGGAAGGCCGGCCGCTTTCACCCGCGCCGATAGAAACTCCCTGAGATCCTCCTCGGTCATCCGGTCTCTGTAACCTTCCTTGAGAACGACGAAGGCCATGGGGCGCTCCCCGTATTTTTCGTCGGGAACGGCGACCACCGCCGCCTCGGATATCCCCTCGTGCTCACAGATCAGATCTTCCAGGGCCATTGTGTCGATCCATTCCCCCCCCGCCTTGATGGCGTCGCGGGTCCGGTCCGTGATCTGAAGATACCCGTCGGCATCGATAAAGCCGATGTCTCCGGTGTGGAGCCATCCGTCGCTCCAGAGCTTTTCGCTTTTTTCGGGATCCTTGGCATATCCCTGGGTCAGCCACGGCGCCCGAAGGACCACCTCGCCGATGCTCTTGCCGTCGTGGGGAAGCGGCGTTCCCTTGATATCCGTCACCTCGATATCGACCATCGGGGAGGGAATTCCGGTTCGGCACCGGACGTCCACCTGCCGCTCCGGATCCCACGACCGCATCTCCGGCTTGAGAAGGGAGGCCGCCAGCAGAGGCCCGGTTTCGGCCATGCCGTAGACCGAACAGATGTCGATGCCGAGGGAAAGCGCCGCCCGGCAGACCGATTTGGACAGCGGAGCGCCTCCCACGATCACCTTCCATCCCGTGAGACCGAATCCGCGGATATCGGGGCAGTTGACGAGGGTGTGGATCATGGGGGTATCGGAGTGAGAAAAGGTGACCCCCTCCCGGACGATCAGGTCCAGGATGGCCTTGGGGTCGTATTTGCCCGGATAGACCTGCTTGGCGCCAAGGAGCGTGAAGAGGTAGAAGAGACTCCAGGCGTTGACGTGAAACATGGGCGTCAGGGGCATGTAGACGTCGTCGGCGTTGACCGAGGGATGGAAACCATAGGCACAGAGGCCGGCCATGACGCCGTAAGTGTGCAGGACGAGCTGCCGGTGGCTGAAGCAGACGCCTTTGGGGGAGCCGGTGGCGCCGGTGCTGTAGAAAATGGACGCCATGGCGTTTTCGTCGAAATCGGGAAAGGAAAAGACGTCGTCATGTTGGGTCAGCATGGATTCGTACTCCCCGATAACGGTGAGGGCGGTTTCGGGGAAGATGCCGTCGTCGGTGATGAGAATGATCGTTTTGGGGCCGTCCAGGCGGTCCTTGATGGATTCGAGGGCCGGGAAGAAATCGGCGTTGGCCAGAATCACCCGGGATTCAGCGTGGTTGAGGGTGTGGACCAGGCTTTCGGGGGGTCGCCGGATGTTGATGGGATGGAGGACGCAGCCCATCATGGGAATGGCGAAGAAGCACTCGAGGTAGCGGTGGGAATCCCACTCCATCACGGAGACGGTCTCCCCCTTCCGGACGCCGATACGGTTCAGGGCGTGGGCGAGCTGAGCGATCCGCCTGTCGAGGTCCTGGTAGGTGTAACGGACCCGGTCTTTGTAGACGATTTCCCGGTGAGGGAAATATCTCATGGGAGGTCGGAGCAGATTCTTGATCAGCAGCGGATAATCGTAGGCCGACGGGGTCCGTTCTATCTTCCTGACTGTCATCTTGCCTCCTAAAATGGTATGTTTTTCCCAAAACATTTAGACCTATATCATGGCCGATGGGTTATTCCAAGCGAATCTTGACGCGGGTCGAAAGTCGGCGTCGCGCCGCCGTCCTTCAGGAGGGGGATTTGTCGTGGTGTTTTGATTAAACTTGACAAATCTCTTTTTCCGGATTAATTGTGATTCCTTATGGAAAGACACGAAGGATGCCGCTTCGTATAGGTTGGCTTCGAGGTCACCGGCGACGGGTGACTTATATACTACAAACCTTTTTGAAAGGAGACTGAAAGGATGTCCGAACTCGTACCGCCTCATGGAGGAAAAGGGTTGGTCTGCTGCCTGCTGGAAGGCGCTGCTCTGGAAAGTGAAAAGAAAAAGGCCCAGGGGCTTAAAAAAATCGAGATTTCCGCCCGCGCCAAAGGCGACCTGATCATGATGGGTATCGGCGGCTTCAGCCCGCTGAACGGTTTCATGACCAAGGCGGATTGGAAAGGTGTTTGTGAAAACTTTCTGATGGCCGACGGGACCTTCTGGCCGGTTCCCGTGACCCTCGACACCAATGACGAGAGCGTCAAGATCGGCGACGAGGTCGCCCTGGTGAACGATGGTGAGATTTACGCCACCATGAAGATCACCGAGAAATACGAGATGACCGACGCCGACAAACGGTGGGAGTGCGAGACGGTCTACAAGGGCGAAGGCGAGGACTCCAAGGGCGATTTCATGGCCAAGGCCCTGGAAGACCACCCCGGCGTCCAGATGGTCATGGCCCAGGGCAAATACAACCTGGCCGGACCTGTCAGGGTACTGAGCGAGGGCGAATATCCGACCAAGTATGCCGAGGTCTATCAGCGCCCCGCCGAGGCCCGCAGGATCTTCGATGAGAGGGGATGGAAAGAGGTGGCCGCCCTCCAGCTCCGCAACCCCATGCATCGTTCCCACGAGCATCTGGCCAAGATCGCCATCGACGTCTGTGACGGCGTATACATCCACTCCCTGGTGGGCAATCTGAAGCCCGGCGACATCCCCGCCGAGGTGCGCGTGAAATGCATCGACGCCCTGGTCAAGGGCTACTTCGTGCAGGACAAGGTCGTGCAGGGCGGCTACCCGCTCGACATGCGCTATGCCGGTCCCCGCGAAGCGCTCCTCCATGCCACCTTCCGCCAGAACTACGGCGTCTCCCGGATGATCATCGGCCGCGACCACGCCGGCGTCGGCGACTTCTACGGCATGTTCGAAGCCCAGACCATCTTCGACAAGATCCCATATGCCGCGGATACCTGCCCCGTACCGGGAAGAGCGCTGATCTGCACGCCGCTGAAGATCGACTGGACCTTCTACTGCCACAAGTGCGACGGCATGGCCTCCCTCAGGACCTGCCCCCACGGCAAGGATGACCGTGTCCTGCTCTCCGGCACCAAGCTCCGCAAGGGCCTCTCCGAGGGCACCCCGATCCCCGATCACTTCGGGCGTGAGGAGGTTCTTGAGATCCTGCGCGAGTATTACGCCGGCCTGGAAGAGAAGGTCGAGATCAAGACCCACAAGGCGGCCGACGGCGCCTGATGCGATGACGCCGTAACCGAATCCGGTTAGATAACGAGAAACACCGAAGGGGGGTGCCGAATGGGGCATTCCCCTTTTTTCGTGGAACGCACCCCGAACGGCTCCCGCCCGGAGGCATGGGCGACCCGGCGCCGAACGGGGGATGGAAAGACGGTATGACCCTTTACGAAAAACCCTATGATGTCATCGTGGTCGGCGCGGGGCACGCCGGATGCGAGGCCGCCCTGGCGCCGGCCCGCATGGGCCTCGACGTCCTGCTGCTGGCCATCGATCTGGACAAGGTGGCGGCCATGCCGTGCAGCCCCTCCATCGGCGGCATGGCCAAGGGACAGCTGGTCAAGGAGATCGACGCCCTGGGAGGCGAGATGGCCCGCGTCACCGACCGGACAGCCCTCAGCTACAAGCTGCTCAACACCAGGAAAGGGCCGGCGGTCCAATCCTCCCGGACCCAGAACGACAAGAAGCGCTACCACATGGCCATGAAACAGGCTATCGAGGCCGAGTCCCGCATCGACCTCAAACAGGCCATGGTCGAACGCCTGGTGGTGGCGGATGAACGCATCGTCGGCGTGATGGACCAGACCGGTTTCGGGTATCGGGGGAAGGCCGTCATTCTGGCCACCGGGACCTTTCTGGGCGGTCGGGTCCACATCGGATTTCAGCAGATTCCGGCCGGTCGGGCGGGGGAATTCGCCGCCGAAGGCCTGGCCCGGCAACTCCGGGATCTCGGATTCGAGGTGGGTCGGATGAAGACCGGAACACCGCCGCGGCTTCACCAGGACAGCATCGATTTCAAGCGGTTCGACATGCAGGACCCGGCCCCGGGGCCCGTGACGCCCTTTTCCTTTGCCACCAGGACGGTCTCAATACCGCATCTGCCCAGCTACATGGGGCACACCACCGAGGAGAGCCGGAAAATCGTTCTGGACAACCTCGGGCATTCCGCCCTTTACGGGGGGCGAATCACCGGAGCCTCCGCCCGCTACTGTCCCTCTTTCGAAGACAAGGTCGTCAAGTTTCCGGATCGCAGCCGTCACCACGTCATCCTCGAGCCGGAGGGCGTCGATACCCGCGAGATCTATGCCAGCGGACTGGGCAACAGTCTGCCTCTCGAGGTTCAGATCCGGCTGGTCAGATCGGTACCGGGCCTGGAGGCGGCCGAGATCATGCGGCCGGCCTATGCCATCGAATATGACTACGTCAACCCGGTTCAGCTCAAACCGACCCTTGAGACCAAGCGGATATCGGGGCTCTACATGGCCGGCCAGATCAACGGGACATCGGGGTATGAAGAGGCGGCAGCCCAGGGACTCTGGGCCGGCATCAACGCCGCCTGCCGGATCATGGGGCGGCCGCCCTTCATCCTGGATCGGTCCCAGGCCTACATGGGGGTTATGGTGGACGACCTGGTGACCCGGGGGACCCGGGAACCCTACCGGATGTTTACCTCGCGGGCCGAGTATCGGCTCATGCTCCGGGAGGACAACGCCGATATCCGATTGATGGAGATCGGCCACGACCTGGGGCTGATCGATGCGGCGGCGGTCCGGGAGGTCCGCGACCGCAAGGCCTGTATCGCTGCGGAGATCGAGCGGCTGAGACGTGCGGTGGTCAAGCCGGTGCCGGCCGTCAACCAATTCCTGGCCGCCCGGGGGACCCCGCCGATTCAGAACGGGATGCCCATGGACCAGCTCCTGAAACGGGCGGAGCTTGACTACGGCGCGGTGAAGACTTTCGCTCCGCCCCCCATCCCCTTGACGGAGAAGACGACGCGGCAGGTTGAAATCGAGGTCAAGTACGAAGGCTATATCCGGCGCCAGCAACGGGAAATCGAACGATTCAGGCACCTGGAGGCGATGCGGATTCCCGAAGGGTTTGACTACGGAGGCGTTCACGGGCTTTCCAACGAACTCCGGGAAAAGCTGACACGGATCCGGCCCGCCTCCCTGGGCCAGGCCTCCCGCATCGACGGCATCACCCCTTCGGCCATTTCGGTCGTCATGATCGCCGTCCGGGCCGCCGGAGCGTCCGCCGATGTGCCTCGACCGGACGCGAATGTCTCAGAGAAACCAAATGCCGGGGAGAAGGGATGCACGTCTTCCGGAATCCCATCCGTCGACCTGCGGTCACGTCCCCCGGAAGGGCCGTACCGGGAGGTCTGACCTTTGATTGGAGGAACCATGACACCTGATTCAAATATTGTCTCCATCGTGATGGCTGCCGGCCGGGGCAGCCGCATGAAGGATTTCGATGGCAACAAGACACTGCTGCCCCTCATCCCTGAAAAGAGCCGGTTCGAGGGGCGGGAGCCCATGCTGGTCCATGTGCTGCGCTCTCTGCCCGAAGGGGAAAAGGCGGTGATCGTACATTACCGGTGCGACGATGTCAAAACGGCGACCCGGAACTTCGCCCTGACCTACTGCCTGCAGCCGACCCTGAACGGGACCGGCGGGGCGCTTCTGGCCGTCCGGGCCTTCCTCGAGGCCCAGACCGCCGACCGGGTCCTGATCACCATGGGAGACGTCCCTTTTGTCCGGCCGGAGACCTACAGGGCGCTGATCGCCAAGCTCGATACCCACCACATGGTGGCGCTGGGATTTCGTCCGGCCGACAAGAAGCAGTACGGGGTCCTCGAGATCGATGGGGAACAGGTGCAGAGGATTGTGGAATGGAAGTACTGGCGGGAGTATTCCGAGGCTGCAAGGACGGCTTTGGAGGTCTGCAACGCCGGCATCTACGCCGTCCGACGGGGGGTGCTGACGACGTATCTGTCGGTGCTCGAATCCCGTCCCCAGTGCGTCGAGAAAGAACGGGACGGGCGGCTGACGACCATCCGGGAATATTTCCTGACGGATATCATCGAATACATGAACGCCGACGGGCTCCGGGTGGGGTTTGTCCTGGCCGAGGACGAGATGGAAACCATGGGCGTGGACGATCCGGCGGCCCTGGAGAAGGCCCAGGCCTATTATCGGCGACGGTGCCCGGCGCTTCACGACGGGGGGGCCGCTCTCCGGTAGCCGCTCCCCAGCGGCGTTAACGGCCGCGTTCCGGAAATTTCTCTCGTGGACAACGGTGAGTCGTGCATTATGTTGATAAGGTATCCGTCTTGTTGTGTTTCACGGCAGGACGACTTTGGAACGGAAAGGAGCGGGACATGGAAAAAAAGACCTTTTCAATTCCCAATATCTCTTGCAGCCATTGCACGGCGGCCATTCGGAATGAACTGGGTGAGCTTGCCGGGGTCGTTCGGGTGGAGGGGAATCCCGGGGACAGGACGGTGACGGTCGAGTGGGAGAAACCGGCCACCGAGGCCGACATCGTCGCACGACTCAGGGAGATCAACTACCCGCCGGCACCATAGGGGGCGTCATGAGTGAACAGAGCATCACCCTGCCCATATCGGGGATGACCTGCGCCAACTGCGCCATGACCATCGAACGGACCCTCGCCGGGCTGCCGGGGGTTTCGGAGGCGGCCGTCAATTTCGCCTCGGAGCGGGCACGGGTGACCTTCGATCCCGGGCAGGTCACGCTGGAACGGATAGTGAAGAAGATCCGGGAGGCGGGATTTTCCGTGGTCACCACCCGGGCCGAATTTCCCGTCACCGGTATGACCTGCGCCAACTGCGCCATGACCATCGAACGGACCTTGAGCCGAAAGGTGGCGGGCGTCGTGGCGGCATCCGTCAATTTCGCCGCCGAACGGGTTTCAGTAACCTATCTGCCGGAACTCGCCACCCTCGAGGAAATGGCTGCGGCCATCGAAAAGGCCGGCTTCACGGCCCTCCTTCCCGATGAGAGTGCGGACGCTGCCGATGTGGAGGACGCCGAGCAGGCGGCCCGGGCCGCGGAGATCCGGGACCAGACCCGGAAATTCCGGATCGGCGTACTTTTCGCCGCCCCGCTCTTCGTCTTGAGCATGGCCCGGGATTTCGGTCTGACCGGATCCTGGAGCCATGGGGCGTGGGTCAACTGGCTCTTTCTGGCCCTGGCCACCCCCGTCCAGTTCTATACCGGATGGGATTATTACGTGGGCTCCTGGAAAAACCTGAAGAATCGAACGGCCAACATGGACGTTCTGGTGGCCATGGGATCTTCCACCGCCTATTTTTATTCCCTGGCGGTGCTGATCATCCCCGCCCTGGGGGACCATGTCTACTTCGAGACCTCGGCCGTCATCATCACCCTGATCAAGCTCGGCAAGATGCTGGAGGCCCGTACCAAGGGCCGGACCGGACAGGCCATCCGCAAGCTGATGGACCTGACACCCAAATCGGTGACGGTGATCCGGGACGGCGTCGAGCAGGAGGTGCCTCTGGCCAGGGTGGCGGCGGGAGACGAGATCCGCGTCCGGCCCGGCGGATCGATCCCCGTGGACGGGGTGGTCACCGCCGGACAGTCAGCCGTGGACGAGTCCATGCTGACGGGCGAAGCGATTCCCGTGGACAAACAGCCGGGCGACACCGTCTTTGGGGGGACTCTCAATCGTGAGGGGATGCTCGCCTTTCAGGCGACCCGGGTGGGGCGGGAGACCGCTCTGGCCCAGATCATCCGATTGGTGCAGGAGGCTCAGGGCAGCAAGGCTCCCATCCAGGCTCTCGCCGACCGGACGGCCGCAGTGTTCGTTCCGGCGGTGATCGCCGTCGCCCTGGCGACCTTCGTTCTCTGGTGGACCGTGGGCGGGACGTTCGTTCCGGCCATGATCCGCCTGGTGGCGGTGCTGGTCATCGCCTGTCCCTGCGCTCTGGGGCTGGCGACCCCGACGGCCGTCATGGCCGGCACCGGCAAGGGCGCCGAACAGGGGATCCTGTTTCGAAACGGCGAGGCCCTGGAGATCTTCTCCCGCATCGACACCGTCGTCTTCGACAAGACCGGCACCCTGACCCAGGGGGTTCCCAGAGTGACGGATCTCGTGGTGGTCGATAATACCGCCGCCGTTTCGGACGAGAATGCCCTGCTGCGGCTTCTGGCCGTCGTGGAGAAGGGCTCCGAGCACCCCATCGGAAAAGCGATCGTTCAGGCAGCCCGGGACCGGGGCATGGACATTCCGGACCCCACGGCTTTCAAAGCTTTCGGCGGTATGGGCGTCGAGGCCGCCGTGGACGGCCGTCACTGGCGTCTGGGAAAACCCGGATGGTTCGAATCAGCCGACGTCGATCTCTCCCCGGCCCGGGAAACCATCGACCGGCTGCGGCAGGACGGGAAGACCGTTATGATGCTTGGCGAGGCGGGACGGATCGCCGGCGTTGTCGCCGTGGCGGACACCCTGCGACCGGAAGCCTCCGAAGCCGTGGACACTCTCAAGGCACAGGGGTTGAGGATCCTGATGCTCACCGGTGACAACCGGCAGACGGCCATGGCCGTCGCCGCGCAGGTCCACATGGACGACGTGGTGGCGGAGGTCCGGCCCGAGGAGAAGGCCGACGCGGTGAAACGGCTCCGGGCGTCCGGACACAGGGTGGCTATGGTGGGGGACGGCATCAACGACGCCCCGGCCCTGGCCGGAGCGGACGTCGGCCTGGCCCTGGGCCGGGGCGCCGACGTCGCCATCGAGGCGGCCGACGTGATCCTCTCCAGCGGAAATCTGAACGGCGTTCCCGCTGCAGTCCGGCTCAGCCGGGCCACCCTGGCGACCATCCGCCAGAACCTGTTCTGGGCTTTTTTCTACAACATCCTCCTCATCCCCGTGGCGGCCGGAGCCCTCCATACGGTCACGGTTCTGCCTGCCTTCATCCGGGACCTCCACCCCATCATGGCAGCACTGGCCATGTCCTTCAGCAGCGTCACGGTGGTTACCAACAGCCTGCGGCTCTATCGCTCCAGGATCTGAAGCGCTTCCGACCTTCGATCCTTCCTCCCGCCGAATGCGGCCCTTTGACGCCCGGCACCGCCATTTGCCTGTGTTGAAACCCGTTTTTGGGTAAGATCGTCACGGCATTGCAAAAAAAACGGTGGGATTTCACGACGGGGGATTGAAAGAATGAGATAAATCCTTATAATGGTGTTATGAGCATATGTCTGAAACTCAAGCTTTATTAACTTACCCTTTATCAAGGAGGCGTGTGATGAAGATCGCGATCTCATCGACAGGGCCCGACCTGGATGCACAGGTTGAGCCGCGGTTCGGCCGTTGTCCCTATTTTATCATTGTGGATCCGGCATCCGGAGAATTTGAGGCGCTGGAAAACCAGGCCGCCGGGAATGCCTCGGGGGCGGGCGTCCAGGCCGCCCAGATGGTCGCCGATGCAGGGGCGGAAGCAGTCGTTACCGGCAGCCTGGGGCCCAAGGCTGCGAATGTGCTGCAGGCAGCGGGTGTGAAGGCCTATACCGGAAAATCCGGTACGGTGCGTCAGGTCATGGGGACATACCAAAGCGGTGAAGGGGGAGCGGCATCAACCCCCTCTTCCGGCGCAACCGGAACCCCCTCCGGAGTCGGTATGGGCGGCGGCGGTCGCGGCATGGGCGGCGGCGGTCGCGGTATGGGCGGTGGGGGTCGCGGCATGGGCAGGGGCGGCGGTCGAGGACTGGGCCCGGGCGGCGCCTGTGTCTGCCCTGGATGTGGGGAAACGGCGCCTCATCAGCCGGGGGTTCCCTGTTTTGATATGCGCTGCCCGAAATGCGGCGGCGCCATGACGCGATCCTAGACCGGACGATGTCCCGAATCTTCGGATAAATCTTGATGGGGCCAGTGAAAATCTATTTGCCTATCCCGGTGGTGAAGCATTATGTTAATATGGATAAGAAGCCCATTTCATCTGCTGAAAGGACCGACAGCGACCGGCTTTCCAGGCTTCCGAACACTGTGCTCGATCCGGACGATTCCGAAGAGACGCGCCGCTTTTCGTGGTAAAGTATGAACGGCGGCGCGCCGTGAACCCGATCGAAGAGGCGCATTTCCATACCGTAAGCAGAGGCCGGCGAGAGCGTTTCGGACGGCCGGACGTTTTTTGGAAAAAGGTATTGGAGATGCAACTGACAAGCGAAAAGCTGAGAGCCGTCGTCAAAGAACTCGAAGAGGCGGTCATCGAGCACCAGCGGTGGCTTCACGCCTGGCATCGCAGCCTGATATTCGATTTACCGCTGAACGAGGTCTGCTTTTCAAGACATTCTTACCGGCAGTGCCGTTTCGGCCAGTGGTATCGCGGTCTTCCCTCCGCCGTCTTGAGCCGTCATCCGGGGTTTACGGCTATAGATCAACACCACCGCAAGCTGCATGAAAGCGCGTATACCCTGGCCGCAAAAATAGAATGCGGCAAGATAATCACCATTGGCGACTATGAAAACCTTATTGAAAATGAAAGGAATTTTTCAAAAGCTGTTTTAGATTTCAAAGAGGAGCTCCTGAAAACCCTGTTTGAATTCGATCCGCTGACGGATATCCTCAATCGACAGGCCTTTATCCGGATTCTCGACGGCGAGCTTGCGCGATTGTCCCGAACCGATGAGTCCTGCTGCATTTGCATGGTGGATCTGGACCATTTCAAGGCGATCAACGACACCCACGGCCATCTGGCGGGAGACAGGGTGCTGAGGGTCACCGCCCAATACCTCAACCATAAAATACGGCCCTATGATTCGATATGTCGCTATGGCGGTGAAGAATTTCTGATCTGTCTGCCCAACACCGATCTGGAGAGGGCAAAGCATATCATGAACCGTCTGCGAACGGGTCTTGCATCCCTGAACATCGATGTGGATGAAGAATGCTCACTGAACGTCACGGCCTCTTTCGGTATCACCAAAATGGTAATCGATATATCCATCGAGGGGCATATCGCCCGAGCAGACGAAGCGATGTATGCCGCGAAACAAGGCGGCCGCGATCGGGTGGTGGTATATGAAGAGATGTCGCTATCACTGAATCACGAGAAGCAGGCCTGACCT
>NZ_JBFXGG010000002.1:63017-151556 GCF_050178255.1 Desulfococcus sp.
AAAGCTTTGATCTTCGATTCATCCCCCACTCTCCAAGGAAAGGAATGCAGCATGAGTATAAAACGCGATGTAACGGGGTTGTGGATTGGAAGTCTCCTGGCAGGAATGTTGCTTTCGGGTGCAACGGCTGCGGCAGAGACCTATCAGGTGGATCCGGTCCATTCCTATGTCCTGTTTCGGGTAAAGCATCTTGACATCGGGTATTCTTACGGTCGCTTTCCAGGACCTGCAGGCGTCATCCAGTGGGACGACGCCGCGCCGGAGAAGAGCCGGGTGGAGATGTCGGTGGATGTCGCCTCCGTTGATACGGATGTCGAAAAACGGGATCAGCACCTCAAGAGCGCTGATTTCTTTGATGTCGAGCAGCACCCGGCCATCACCTTCAGGAGTACGTCCATAAAAAAGACCGGAGACGAGACCTTTGCGGTGGCGGGCGATCTCACCCTTCTGGGGAAAACCCGTCCCGTGACGGCGGTGGTACGGCGGACCGGTGCCGGAAAGGACCCCTGGGGACAGTATCGCATCGGGTTTGAGACCGTCTTCACCATCCAGCGGAGCGCCTGGGGGATGAATTTCATGTTGAACGGCGTCAGCGACGCGGTCGATATAACGGTGAGCGTCGAGGGCATCCGGCAATAGAAGAACCGCCTTGAAACCGTCGATGCGCACCCCCGACGAAAGCGGGGATGGCGACGCCCGCTTGACGGAGAGGGAGATACCGGTGGCGCTCGCGGATTTCGCCAAAGTGAAAATTCGTCTCGTCCTGGCGGTGTCGGCATTTGTCCTGGCCGCCGCCGCCCAATGGGGGGGAGGTGATCTTTATGAACGGCTGGACGCAACCCTGGTCGACCGCCTGGCCGAACTGAAGGGTATGCCGACGGAAGGCGTGTCTGCCGGCGACGCCCTTTCCGGCGCGTCGGATCCCATTGTCTACATCGATGCCAATTTCTATTACGATCGCTCCCACCACGCCCGGATCATCGACAATCTCGCCGCGGTAAAGATCAGAAGTCAGATTGTCGATTTCGTTTTCGAGGAGCATCTCGGGGATGAAAACGATCGGCGGATGACGGCGGCGGTAAGGGCCGCCCGGCGCGTCTACCTGGGGATGGTGTTCGGGTCCCTCGAGCCTCCCGTGAACGGGGTGTGGGGCTCGGCCCGAGGGGACGCCGCGGACCCCGAAGACTGGGCCGCGTCCGTCGTCTCGTCCTCTGATGACGTCTTTGTCGGCCGTCACCCCCGGATGACGGCCTCGCACCTGGCGAAAGCCGCTGCGGGCATCGGATTTTTGAACCTTCCCGCCGATGCCGACGGCATTCTGAGAGGCCTGCCCCTGTTTGTTCGCCACCGGGGCGCCTTCTACCCGAGCCTCTCGCTTCTGGCGGCCTGTGATTACCTGGGCGTTTTACCTGCGGACATCGAGGTCGACCCTGAAAAACAGATCATCCTCAAAGGTGCCAAAACCGCCCCCGGGGCGCCGGGCCGGGACATCGTGATTCCCGTTGACCGTCGCGGCCGCATGCTTGTCAATTTCAACGACATTCCGACCCGGACGGCCCATTACAGCTATCGGGAGATCTTTCGGGCCGCTGAAGACCCGGGCGTGAGGGCACGGTTGGAGCGGGATCTCGCCGGAAAAATCGCCGTCATTGCCGAAAACGTGGCTGCCGAGGTCAAGGTCCGACCCGCCGGGGGGCAAAAGCGTCTCACGACGGGGGCCGTCCACGCCGCCGTCATCCGGAATATTCTTTCGGAGACGTTCCTGCGCACCCTGTCCCCGGGAGTCGGCATAGGGGCTGCTGCGGTGTTGGCCATCGGTATATTCGGGTTGTCCCTGATCTGTTCGTCCACAGGCTTGATACTGGGAACCCTGGTGCTGTCCGGCCTCTATCTGGGAACCGGCGCAATTGCCTTCACGATGTTTTTGACTCTCCTGCCCTTTTCAGCGCCTTTGTTCACGGCGGGGTTGACCTGCGTTTTCATCCTGGCAGCGATCGCCGCGGAGCGGGCCATGCACTTTGCCCGTACCGAACAGGCCCGGCATCGGGCGGAGCACGAGCTCGACATCGGTCGCCGGATTCAAGCCGGTTTTTTCCCGACGATTCTGCCGGAGGTCGGGGGATGGGAGATCGCCGCGCATTTTCATGCCGCCCGTCACGTGTCGGGGGATTTCTATGATGCCTTTTGTTTTGAAGACCCCAGGTACATGGGGGTGGTGATTGCCGACGTGTGCGACAAAGGGGTGGGGGCCGCCCTTTACATGGCCATATTCAGGAGCCTTGTACGTATCCTCTCCCGGGCATCCGGCGTCGACTGCGGCGCCGCGCGGGGTCCGGAAAATTTCGACCCTTCACGGGTCCTTGCGAAAACGATCCGCTCCGTCAACGAATACATTGCCGTCACCCACGAAAAGGACGCCATGTTCGCCACCCTCTTCTTCGGAATTCTCGATACCGAGACCGGAGAGCTTTTCTACATCAACGGCGGCCACGAACCGCCGCTGATCGTAAGCGGCCTCGGGATCAAGGCGCGTCTGGCGCCCACGGGGGCGGCGGTGGGGGCCTTCCGGGAGGCGTCCTTCACGGTGCTCCGGGTCCGCATCGGCCCCGGGGAGACCCTCCTGGCCTACACCGACGGCGTGACCGAAGCCTGCAACCCCGCGGGGCGACTGTTTACCCGAGAACGCCTTGTCCGGAGGGCCGGCGCCTTTTGCGCTGCCCCCCACCACCTCATCGACGAGATCAGGATGGAGATCGAAAGCTTCACGTCGGCCGACGGCCTCCGCGACGATGTCACCCTTCTGGCCCTGGGACGACAACCTTCGGCGAGTGCGGATTAGGATGATGGAACCTCATTCGGCCCGGAGCGCCTCGATGGGGTTCAACCGGGCGGCCTTCCGCGCCGGGAAATAGCCGAAGACCACGCCCACGGCGCCGGAAAAGAAGAACGCAGCCCCAACGATGCCGGCGTTGAAGACAAAAGGAATGCCCATCATCCGTGCCCCCGCCATCGCCGCCCCGAGTCCCAGAATGATGCCCGTGAGGCCGCCAAAGGCGGAAAGGACCACCGCTTCCACCAGAAACTGGAGCAGGACGTCCCGCTCGAGTGCGCCGATGGCCAGCCGGGTGCCGATCTCCCGGGTGCGTTCCGTGACCGACACCAGCATGATGTTCATGATGCCGATGCCGCCCACCAGCAGGCTCACGGCGGCCACGGCCGCCAGGAGTCCCGTCAGGACTCGTGTGGTGCCGGTGAGGGTGGCGATGATCTCCTTCATGTCGCGGACGGTGAAATCGTCTTCCTTGCCCGGGGAGATGCCCCGGCGCTGACGCATCAGGCGTTCGATATTGGCCTGGACCGTTTCGGTGGCGACGCCGCTTTTCGCCGACACCATGATGGCGGTGACGTCGGTGTTTCCCGCAAGCCGGCGGTGGAGGGTCCTGAGGGGGATCAGCACGATGTCGTCCTGGTCCATGCCGAAGCTGGACTGCCCCTTTTCCGCCAGGAGACCAATGACCTTGAAGGAGATCCGGCCTAACCGGATGGTGTCCCCCACCGCCTCCGCCCTGCCGAAAAGGGCCTCCTTTACCGTTGCGCCCAGAAGACAGACCGCCTTTCCGGAGCGGATTTCCCCGCCTGTGAAGTTTCGGCCCGCCCCGATGTCCCAGTCCCGGACCTCGAGATACGCCGACGTGCTGCCGGTCACCGAGGTGGACCAGTTGGCGTTGCCGTAAATGGCCTGGACGGTCTGACTCGCCGTCGGCGCCACGGCCGAAAGACCGGGGATCTGACGCGCTACGGCCGCGGCATCGGCGGCCTCGAAGGGCCTGGCATCGGATCTTGCCCCCCCGGGCCCCCGGAATCCCTGTCCGGGTCGAATCTGGAGCATGTTGCTGCCCAGTTTCCCGATGTCGCCGGCGACCTTGGCGGTGGCGCCGTCCCCAAGGGTCACCATGGTAATGACGGCGCCGACCCCGATGACGATGCCCAGAATGGTGAGTGCGGAGCGCAGCACGTTGCGGCGGATCTCCCGCTGGGCCAACATACAGGTTTCCCAGAGCATCAGGTTTCCTTGTCCTCTTCAAATCCGCGGTCGATGCGGCCGTCGCGGAACTGGATCCGTCGGCCGGCATAGGCCGCCATATCGGCCTCATGGGTGACCATGAGGATGGTGATGCCCCGCCGGTCATTGAAGTCGGCAAGGAGTTCCATGATCTCTCGGCTGCGGGCGCTGTCGAGGTTGCCCGTGGGCTCGTCGGCCAGAAGCACCTGGGGTTCGCTCACGATCGCCCTCGCAATGGCCACCCGCTGCTGTTGCCCGCCGGAGAGTTCCCCCGGCGTGTGGGCGGCCCAGTCCGCCAGCCCCACCGTCTCGAGGGCCGCCAGGGCCGACTCCCGGCGTTGCCGGGCCGGTATCTTCCGGTAGATCAGGGGCAGTTCCACATTCTCCAGGGCCGAGGTGCGGTTGAGCAGGTTGAACCCCTGGAAGATGAAACCGAGGTAGTGGCGGCGCAGCAGAGCCCGCTGATCCCGGGTGAGGCCCCCCACATCCACCCCGTCGAAGCGGTAGGTGCCCTCGGTGGGGGTGTCCAGGCATCCCAGGATGTTCATGCAGGTGGATTTTCCCGAACCGCTGGGACCCATCACCGCCACGAACTCGCCCCTGGCGATGGTGAGATCGACGCCGTCCAGGGCCCGCATGACCGCATGCCCCTTGCCGTAGACCTTCGTGACCCCCCGGAATTCGATCAGGAGGGCGCTTCCGGCCGCTTTGCTGCAGGTTCCGGTCATGACGCCTCTCCCACGGCGTCCACCACCAGCGCCTGCCCGGCGTTGAGCGCGCCGCCGGTGACGGCGGTGAGGGACCCGTCGGTGGCGTCGACGGTTACGGGCACCGGTACGGGACGGCCATCCTTCAAAACCCATACCTGCCTGGCGTCGGGAGTTTCATCCGAACCGGCCCTGGGTTTTCTGGAATGGGGCGGACGCGGCAGGATCGCCCCCATCAAACCGCGGCGTTGGGACGTTTTGGGCTGGGGCGGCGTGAAATGGAGGGCTGCGTTGGGCACCAGGAGGGCGTCGGTCCGGCGCTCCACCGTGATGTCCGCCGTTGCCGTCATTCCCGGCCGCAGCAGCAGATCGGGGTTGTCGACATTCATGATGGCCGTGTAGGTGACGACGCCGTCGGTGTCCTGGGCCCCGAATCGCAGCTGGGTGATGCCGGCTCTGAAGGTGAGGTCGGGATAGGCGTCCACGGTAAATTCGGCGGATTGCCCCTCCTTCACCTGGCCCACGTCGGCCTCGTCAACGTCCACCTGGAGCTCCATCCGGCGAAGGTCCTCGGCCAGGGTGAAGAGCACGGGAGCCTGAAGGGAAGCGGCCACGGTCTGCCCCGGATCCACGTCACGGTTCAGCACGATGCCGTTGACCGGAGAGTATATGATCGTCCTGGCCAGGTTGGCTTCGTCTTCGACCCGTTGGGCGTCGGCTTCGTCAATGGCCGCCCGGGCGACGCCCACCGCGGCGACGGCCCGGGCCAGGGCGGCTTCCGCGGTCTCGAGCTCTTCCACGGAGGGCAGTTTTCCGCCGGTCATGGCACGGGTCTTCCGGTACCGGGCGAGGCGCTTTTCCGTTTCCACCCGGGTTGCCCCGGCCTCCTCGAGCCTGGCCCGGGCCGAGGCGAGGGCGGCGCGGGACTTCATAACAGCGGCCCTGAACTTGATATCGTCCAGTCGGGCCAGTGGCTGCCCCTTTTCCACCGGGTCGTTGTAGTCAACCTCTACCGTCTTGATGATGCCCGACAGCTCGCTGCCCACCATCACCTCGTTGGTGGCGGCGAGGTTTCCGGTGGCCGTGACGGTGACCACCAGGTCGCCGCGGGTCGCGGGTCGGGTAATGTAGGTGAGGGCGTTCCTATCCGCCTTCATGCGCCATATTGTGACCGCGGCGATGAGGAGAAGAAGGGCGACACCCGCCCCGATGATCCATCGTCTGCGGCGGGCGCGACTTCGGGTGGCGCCGATGCCCAGCGTTTTCCGGATGTCGGTTTCAGGGGGTTGTTTCATGGCTCTCCACTGGGATGAGGGGTTGGGTTTCGGAAGCGGCCGGTCGAACAACGTCCCATCCACCGCCGAGGACCTTGTAGAGGCGCACGAGATTGGCGAATACCGCGCCCCGGCTCGCTGCCGCATCGTCCTCGAAGGTGAGCAGGGATCGCTGGGCATCCAGCACGTCGGTGAACCCGACGAGACCCGACACGAAGCGCTGTTCGGCCAGATCGGCCGCCGACCGGGCCGAGCGGGTGGCCGCTTTCAGGGCCGTGAGCTTTTCCTGTTCCCGGACATAGGCGACCAAGGCGTTCTCCACCTCCTCCAGAGCGTTCAGGATCGCTGTTTCGTAGGCCAGCATCGCCTGCTCCTGGATGGCAGTCTGAATTTCGATGCCGCTGCGAATGGCGCCGGCGTCGAATATCCGCCAATTGAGGGCGGGTCCGATGCGCCATTGCCGGGACGAAGTCTGGAGGAGATCCCCGAGGGAGAGGGCCTCCAGCCCGATGGTGCCGTCCAGGGTAAACCGGGGGTACCGTTCGGCTTCGGCCACGCCGACCCGGGCGGTTTCCGCCGCCAGGATCCGTTCCGCCCTGCGGATGTCGGGGCGGCGGCGCAGAAGGTCCGCCGGGACGCCGATGGCGGCCTGGATGGCGACCTCGGGCAGAGGACGTGCCGCGGACAGCATTTCATGGACCGATCCCGGGGGCCGGGCCGTCAGGATGTCCAGCCGGTTAAGGGCCTGTGCCAGCCCGGTTTTCAGGTCGGGGATCCTGGATCGGCTGCTTTCCAGGTTGTACCGCGCCTGTTCCGCGGCCAGCCCGTCGCCCAGGCCGGAACGGTGGACCGTGTCCAGCAGCGCCCAGGTCTCCTCCTGGGTCGCCACGTTGGACCTGGAGACGGCGAGCCGGGCCTGGTAGGTTCTGACGTCGATGTAGTTGAGGGCCACCTCGGCCATCAGTGAGATTTTCACGTCCTGGAAATCCGCTTCATCGGCCGCCAGATCCGCCTGGGACGCCTCGAGGGACCGTCGCAGGCCCCCGAAGACGTCGAGCTCCCATGCGGCATCGACACCGCTCCAGTAGAGTTCGGATGTGCCGCCGGCGCCGCTCTTCCCGCTGCTTCGGCTTTTGCTCGCCGAGGCAGCGGCGTCGACGGCTGGAAACAGGTCTGCACGGCGGCCGCGCTGACGGGCCCGGGCCTCCCGAACGCGGGAAAGGGCCTGTTTCATGTCCAGATTTCGGCGGACGGCCGCGTCGATCAGGGCGGTGAGGGCCGGATCATCGAAGGTCTCCCACCAGCGCGCCAAGACCCCGGCATCGGATTTCCCGGAGCTCTCGGAGACCGGCGGGCGGGCGTACCAGGCGTCGGGCGTCCGGATGTCCGGTTTCACATAGTCGGGGCCCACCGGCGCACAGCCCCAGATGAGCAGCCAACAGACGATCAGGCCGCCAATCGCGGTGCGGATCCGGCCTTGCAGCCGGCGGGCGAAAATGTCATCATTGCGTTTCATGGTTTCAATGCCGTTTCATTCATGTCAACAGTCCTGGTAGAACCGACGCGAACCGTTCCGATCCATTGGATACCTTCAACCTTCGGATGTCGTGGTGATGACGGGCTGAGTGATATAGTATCAGTCGGCGTTTCGATGCATTGGGTTACACCTGGATCTGCCGGGTGTCTTTTGGCTTCCCCGGCAGCCCGGATCTCACGGTATCGATGACGCTTCCAAAGCCGTCGGGGAGGAGGGGCGTTGTCGGCCGGAAAGGGATGCTCGGACCGGGGAAGCGTCAATGAATCGCTCGATTTTTCAAAACGGCAACATACGAGAGGCCTGTACCGGTGTCAACACGTTTGATATCTCAACCCGGGTTTCCAGGCCGCCCGGAGCAGGCTTCAGCGGCATTTGATCGAAACCGCGCGGGGCATGGGTCGTCCCCTCGGTACTGGAAATTGAAAATATGGATGAGACTTTTCCCGGCTGCGAGAGGCATCGGTTGCGAAGGGCATTCCGCCTGTGGTAATGGATGGTGAGCCCTGGAAGGCACGTGCGAGGACGGATCCGCCGTGCCGACCTCGGCGGAAGGCAACAGGATCGTCGGATGTGCAACGATCCCGAAACGACGGAGTGAGGATATTGGTGAAACCTATCGGAGCAGGACGCCTGGCGGTGTTGACGGTGGTTGCGGCAGTGGTCGCCGCCTTGGGCTGGATGATCTACAACAAACTCCAGGGGGGCGGGGATCCCGAAAAACAGAGCGGCGGGCCGCAGCCCGCTCCTGTCGCAGTGGCCCCGATTCAGCGTGGCCCCATCGTGCTCAGCCGCACATTCAGCGGCGCCCTGGAGGCCCCGGCAAAGTTCGTGGTGGCGCCGAAGGTGAGCGGGCGCATCGAAGCGGTTTTCGTCGATCTGGCCGACACCGTCTCAAGAGGCCGGGTCGTGGCGGCCCTGGATGACGACGAATATGTCCAGGCGGTGGCCGAGGCCCGGGCCGAACTGGCGGTGAACCGCGCCAATCTTGCCGAGGCGGAAAGCGCCCTCGAGATCGCAGGCCGCGAGCTGGCCCGCATCGAAACGCTTCGGAAGCGGGGTGTGACCTCGGATGCCCAGATGGACACGGCCCGGGCCAATCAACTGGCCAAAAAGGCGCAGCTCGAGGTGGCCCGGGCCCATGTGACCAAAGCCGAGGCCGCTCTGGCGGCAGCCAACATCCGTCTCGGCTACACCCGGGTGACGGCGGGGTGGACGGGATCGGACGCCCTGCGCGTCGTGGCCGAGCGCTACGTCGAGGAAGGCGACACCGTCTCCGCCAACACGCCGCTGATGGCCATCGTCGACCTCGATCCGTTGATCGGGGTCATCTTCGTGACCGAGAAGGACTACGCGCGCCTGGAGCTCTCTCAGAGCGTCACCCTGACCACCGACGCCTATCCGGGCGAGCGGTTCGAAGGGCGGGTGGACCGCATCGCCCCGATCTTCCAGGAGGCCACCCGGCAGGCCAAGGTGGAGTTGACCATCGAAAACCCCCGGCATCGGCTCAAACCCGGTATGTTCATCCGGGCCACCGTGGTACTCGACCGGGCCGAGGACGCCGTGATCGTTCCGGAGGAAGCCCTGACATCGCGAGGGGACCGGACCGGGGTGTTTGTCGTCGATGCGGCGGGGCGGTCGGTCTCATGGCGCAGCGTCACCGTGGGTATTCGCGAGGCCGGACGCGTTCAGGTGGCGGGGGAAGACCTTGACGGACGGGTCGTGATTCTGGGGCAGCAGCTGCTCGAAGACGGATCGCCCGTCACGATTCCCGACGACGCCGGGAAGAGCGGCGGAGGCATCGGATGACCCTGCCGAAATTCAGCGTGGATCGGCCCATCCTCACCATCATGGTCACCCTCATCGTTGTCATCGTGGGTGCCGTCTCCCTGAGCCGCCTGCGCATCGACCTGCTGCCCAGCATCGAACTGCCCACCGTCTCCATCCGAACCGAGTACGAGGGGGCGAGCCCCGAGGTCATGGAGCGGCGGGTCACCCAGATCATCGAGGAAATCGTCGCTACGGTCCCGGGAGTGGAAGAGATCACGTCCACCTCGTCCGAGGGAAGCAGCATCGTCCGGGTCAACTTCGTGTGGGGCACGGACATCGACACCGCGGCCCTCGATGTCCAGTCCAAACTCGAGGATGAGATCAACGAATTGCCCGACGACATCGTGCGTCCCAGGGTCAGCAAGTTCGACATCGCCGGATTTCCAGTGGTCATTCTCGGCATCTCCAGCAGTCTCGACCCCGTGGAGCTCACCCAGCTCATCGAGGACCGGATCCGGTACCGGTTCTCGCGCATACCGGGGGTCGCGCAGGTGGACCTCTGGGGTGAGTACACCCGGGAGGTGCGCATCGCGCTGGACCCCGACCGGATCAAGGCCCTGGGGCTTCCCTTGAATCGGATCGTCGATGCCCTTCAAAACGCCAATATCGACCTGCCGGCGGGTCAGATCGAGTCGGGTCGGCATGAGGTCACGATCCGGGCGCCCGCCGAGTTCACGGATCTCGACCAGATCCGCAATACCGCGGTTTTCCGGCAGGGGGGCGCCGTGGTGACCCTCGGTCAGGTGGCCGATGTTCGGGACACCTACGAAAAGCGGACGCGCATCGTCCGCGTCAACGGCGAACGGGGTCTCCGGGTTGGGATCCGCAAACAGGCCGACGCCAATACCGTAGAGGTTTCACGGCGCGTTCTCGCCGAGATCGATGCGGTGAACGACGCCTTTCCCCAGGTTCGGGTCATTCCGGTGATCAACCAGGGCAACTTCATCGAAAGATCGATTGCCAACGTCGCGCAGTCGGTGCTTTACGGCGGCGGGCTGGCTGTTGCGGTGCTCCTCTTTTTCCTGCGCAATATCAGGAGCACGATCGTCATATCCGTGGCCATTCCCATCTCGGTCGTCGCCACCTTCGCGCTCATCTATTTCGGGGGCTTCACCCTGAACCTGATGACCCTTGGCGGCCTGGCGCTGGGGGTCGGTATGATGGTGGACAGCTCCGTGGTGGTTCTGGAGAATATCGTCCGGCGCGCCGCCGAGAACGGTGAAACGCCCACGGATGCCGCGGTGAACGGGGCTCAGGAGGTCGGCCCGGCCATTGTGGCCTCCACCATCACCACACTGGTGGTTTTTCTGCCGATGGCCTTTGTCCGCGGCGTATCGGGCATTCTGTTCCAGGAGCTGGCTTACGTGATTATCTTTTCGCTGGTCTGCTCCCTTCTCGTTTCCCTCAGCCTGGCGCCGATGCTCGCCTCGAGGCTCCTCCGTCCGGCCGGGACCCGCCTTCGCCCCCTCCCGGCCCGGATCGCCCGATGGGGGGCTGCTCTGGATCGGCTCTTTGAGGGCCTCAACAGCGGCTACCGCGATGTGATCGGCTGGGTGCTGGATCACCGGGGCCTTATCGTGGCGGGCTCCGTCGCTGCGCTCGGCGGGAGTCTCCTTCTGCTGCCGATGATCGGATCTGAATTCCTTCCCCCCAGCGACGAGGGGGAGGTGCGCGTCACGGGTGAGATGGAGATCGGCATCCGGCTTGACCTGCTGGACCGACAAGTCCGGCGCATGGAAGACATTATCACGGCGGCCGTGCCGGAGGCTGTCTCGTGGGTGGCCAGCCTTGGCGCCACTGGATGGCGCCCCGGTCAGTCCTCCGAGGGGGAGATCCGCATCTCCCTGCAGCCCGCGGGTCAACGGACCCGATCCAATGTGGAGATCGCCAATGATCTCCGGCGCCGCCTCACGGGCAGGATTCCGGGCATGGCGATCCGCACCCAGGCGCCCCAGGGACAGTTTCTTCTGGAGCGGATTCTGGGGGGGGAAGAGGGGTTGACCATCGAGATCCGCGGTTTTGAGCTGGAAACGCTGAATCTTCTCTCCCAGAGGGTCGCTGCGGCGGTTGCCGGAATTCCGGGACTCACCGACATCGACGTGGAGAATGAGGGGGGTATGCCCCAGCAGGAGATTTATGTGGACCGTGCCAAGGCCGCCGATCTCGGCTTGAGCGTCCGCGACGTGACCGAGGTGCTGGAAACCGCCGTGGCCGGCTCCCGTGCCGGCGAGTACCGGACGGGCGGCAACGCCTATCGGATCTTCGTGCAGCTTGAGGACGTCGAGAAGCGTTCCCTGGACGAAATTCTCGACCTGACCCTTACCGCCGCCGCAGGCGAGTCGGTGGCCCTCCGGAACCTCGTTGCAACACGGGCGGGTGAGGGGCCCATTTATATCGACCGGAAGGACCAGCAGCGAATCGTCACGGTCAGGGCCAACGTCACGGACGGGGATCTGGGCACTGCGGCAAAGGCCGTCCAGGCCCGGCTGGAGGGGATCCCCCGGCCTGTCGAGTACGATCTTCAGGTGGCCGGCACCTTCGAGGAGCAGCAGAAGGCTTTTCGCGAACTCGTGTTGTCCCTGGTCCTGGCCCTGGTCTTCGTGTACATGGTGCTCGCCTGTCAGTACGAATCGCTTCGGGATCCCGTCATCGTCATGGTCTCGGTGCCCCTGGCGGCGGTGGGGGTGCTGGTGACCCTCTTCCTGACCGACACGACGCTGAACCTGCAGTCCTACATCGGCTGCATCATGCTCGGGGGGATTGTCGTCAACAACGCGATTCTGCTGGTGGATCAGGCCGGGCGCCTGCAGGGGGAGGGCATGAGCCCCCGGAAGGCCGTGACCGAGGCCGGACGGCGCCGTCTGCGGCCGATCCTGATGACGACGCTGACGACCATCCTCGCCCTCCTGCCCCTGGCCTTTGGGATCGGTGAAGGCGCCGACGCCCAGGCCCCGCTGGCGCGGGCGGTTGTGGGCGGGCTTACGGGATCGACCCTGATTACGCTGATGCTCATTCCGGCCGTTTACCTGATCTTTCATCCCGAACCCAAAGGACGCGACCATTGAGACGGCAGAGCTGCTCCGGATGCCTGATACCGGCCGCGGTAATGTGGGCGATCCTGATGTCCGGGTGCATGATGCCGGATCATCGGCCTGTTTTCACGCCGGATTTCGATGTCCATATTGCCGAAGACGACGCCGAACCCGTGGCTGTTCCCGACGTGCTTCAACCGCGTCCCGACGCGCTTTCCCCCGCGGAATTTCCGAAAGACGGCCCCCTCGACCTGTCGGTGGAACAGGCCGTGATGCTTTCCCTCGCCAACAACCGGGACCTCCGTGTGCGACGGCTCGGCCCGGTGATCGCCGGCACCTTCGAGCAGATCGAGCGTGGAAACTTCGATCCTGAGATATTTGGAGAATTCGAATACGCCGAGGAGGAGGCGAGCGAGACCGCCCGGTCCACCGGCACCCAGTTCAGTGTCAAGGGACATGACGCTTTTGCCGCGGGCGGGGTCCGTCAGCAGCTGCCGTCGGGAACCCGTGTGGAGGCCTCCGTCTCCCATGAAAGGAGCATCTCCAACCGGGCGCCGGAACAGCAGATCGCCCGCCTGGGGGTGAGCGTCACCCAGTCACTCCTCAGAGGATTCGGTCCTGCGGTGAACCTGGTCAGCGTGCGCCAGGCCGAGCTCGATACCGCCGCAAGCGTGTATGAATTGCGGGGATTCACCGAGGCCCTGGCGGCCGATACGGAGATTGCCTACTGGAATATGGCCCTGGCCCGGAAGGAGATCGCCATCTACGAACAGTCCCTTGCCGTAGCCCGGCAACAGCGGGACGAGGTGGAACAGCGCATCGAAGTGGGCGTGCTTCCCGAGATCGAGGCCCCGGCCGCCCGGGCCGAGGTCGCCCGACGCGAGCAGGCCCTGATCGACGCCCGGAGCCAGCTGGAGGAGCGCCGCCTTCGGCTGCTGCGACTCCTCGACCCTGATCCGGAAGGGCTGCTGGATCGGGCCGTCAACACCGCCAGCGAGCCGTCTGTCTCGACTGTGCCCATAACCGATCTGGCCGATCGGCTTCGCCTCGCCGAACAGCTTCGTGCCGATCTGAACGAGGCCCGTCTGCGGCTGACGCAGAATCGCCTCGAAACCATCGTGACCCGGAACGGTCTTCTGCCGCTCCTCGACCTCTTCGTCGTTCTCGGTAAGACCGGCTTCGCCGACACCTTTCCCGATGCGTTCCGCGAACTGGACGGCGACACCTACGATGCGGCGGTGGGCATTCGCCTGAGCCGGTATGTCGGAAACCGGGCGGCCAAGGCGCGTGATCTGGCGGCCCGGGCATCCCGTCGACAGTCGGCCGAAGCGGTGGAGAACCTCCGGCAGCTCGTCCGTCTCGACGTCCGCCTCGCCGCCAACGAGGTGGAACGCGCCCGCAAGCAGATTTCAGCGTCGCGGATCACGCGGGAACTCGAGGAGCAGACGCTTCGGGCCGAAAAAGAGATGTATGACGTGGGGACGAGCACCGCGCTTCTGGTCGCCCAGGCCCAGCGCGATCTCCTGTTGAGCCAGATCGCCGAGGTAAGGGCCGTGATCAATTATCGCATCGCTCTCGTGAGGCTGCATCTTGCCGAGGGGAGCCTTCTGGAGCGGCGGGGGGTGAAAATGGCCGGGGATCTTCGCCGGGATCCGCATCAGGCATGGATGCCGTAGAAGAAATAGAGCATCGACATGACCACCGCGATGAAGATCAGGGTCATGCCGGCGCCGGCCCGGACATAGTCCTTGACCCGGTAGCCGCCGGGCTTCATGATCAGGGCGTTGACCTGATGGGTGGGGAGGATGAAGGTGTTGGAGGCGGCCACACCCACCAGAAGGGCCGCCATCCTCGGATCGGCGTCGCATTGCAGGGCCATGTTCATGGCCAGGGGCACCATCAGGACGGCGGCGCCGATGTTGGAGGTCACCAGCGTGAAAAAGGAGGTCAACAGGCCGATGACCAGGAATACGACCAGCGGCGTCAATGCTCCCGACATCGCATGGGTGATGGTGGTGGAGAGATAGAAGGCGGCGCCGGTTTTTTCAAAGGCGAGCCCCAGCGGAATCAGTCCCGCCAAAAGAAACACCGTCATCCAGTCCACCCCCCGATAGGCTTCGTCCAGCGAGAGCACCCCGGTCAGGATCATGCATAGTGCACCGCTGAGGAGCGCGATGGAGAGCTGGACCTTGAAGCCCAGGGCCAGAACGAGCGCGAGCGTGACCGCGGCAATGGCGAATCCCGCCTTTTCGGGATGCAGGATTTCGCCGGGGATGTGCTCGGTGAAGGCCAGATCCGGCTTTCGTTGAAGAATATGGAATTTTTCCCATTCTCCCTGAAGCAGCAAGGCGTCTCCGGGCTGGATCCGGGTCGCCGAGATATCTTCCAGCATCACCTGGTTTTTGCGGTAGAGGGCGAGCGGGTTCACATGGTATCGTTTCCGGAAATAGATCTCGTGGAGCGTCTTTCCCACCAACTCCGACCGGGGCGTGACGACGGCCTCGGTGATGCCGGCGACATCGGGGCTGAGCACCTCGTTGAGACGATCCAGTCCATCGCACAGGGCCCACCCCGTATCCGCCGCGAGCCTTTCCACATGCTCCTGGTTGCTGATGATCCCGACCACATCCCCGGGTTCGATGATGTCGGCCCGGGCGGGAACGGTCACCTTGTAACGCCCCTCCCGCTTGCAGATGCAGATGACGGTGGAATGATAAAGCGGCCGGATTCTGAGCTCGTCGAGCCGGCGGGTTTTGAAGTCCCTGGGGACATGGAGTTCATAGGCCCGCTGGATCTCCTTGCCGTAGGTGCATTCCAGGTCGTTTTTCAGGATACACCCGTCGGTTTCCGGGTGGGATGGGACTGCCGGCAGAACGATCTTGCCGAAGACCACGAAGTAGAGGATCGCGGCCAGGACCAGGGCGATGCCGATGGGTGCCACGCTGAAAAGACCGAAAGGTTCGAAGGCCCTGCCGTCTGCCAGGGCCGAGGGGGTGTTGGCCCACCAGGAAGCCATCAGGTCGTTGAGGAGGATCAGGGGACTGGACCCCACGAGGGTGATGCATCCGCCGATGACGGCGCAGTAGCCCATGGGGATGAGGATTCTGGAGATCGGAACGTTCAGCTGATGGGAGATGCGGTGGGTTGCCGGGAGGAAGAGTGCCGCCGCTCCGATATTTTGCATGAAGCTGGATATCAGCGCTACGGTTCCGGCGATGAGGGCCATGATCCGGCGCTCGCTTTTTCCGGCCAACCGGATGATCTGTCGCGCAAAAACGTTCATGACGCCGGTCTTGTCCAGCCCCTCTCCGATGATGATCACCGCGATGATGGACACCACGGCATTGGAGCTCAGGCCGCTGACGGCCAGGCCGGGCTCGATGACGCCCGACAGCGGGAGAAGAACCATCATCAGAAGCCCGACCATGTCGACGCGCACGACCTCGAATACGAAAAGGGCGGTGACAAGGACCAGAAAACCGAAAACCATGAGCATGTCCGGTGTCATTTCAAGGGGTGCTTCCATGCTGTTCTCCACCTCCCGGGCGTCCCGGGACTCCAGTCGGATTAGCGCCGATGCCGTCCCGGCGGTTTATGGCGTCAATGAACCGGGTTTTCATGACATCCTCTGCCGCTTTCGATTTCAGGGCGTCTGTCCCGCCGTATCGGGCACGAACCACTCCTTTTTTCGATAGACCAGGTTTTGGCTCCTGGCCACTATCGCCCCGGTTCGATCGTTCCGCACGGTGATGTCATAGAGGGCTACGGGCCCCGATTCGCTCTCTTCCACCGCTTCGGCCACGAGCCGGTCCCCGGATGTCGTCGCCCTCAGAAAATTGATGGCCACGTTCAGCGCCACGGCCGTTCGACCGTGGGAATTGCTCGCCGCGGCGAAGGCCATGTCGCCCATGGCGAAAATCAGGCCGCCGTGGGTGCTGCCGTGGAAATTGAGCATGTCGTCGGTGACCGTCAGGGTCACCCGGGCATGGCCCGGTTTCGGGATCTCCACATCGGCCCCCAGGAACCGGGCAAAGGGATCCTGCCGGATATAGTCGTTGATCGCTTCGGTTCTGTCGTCCACTATCGTCTCCTTGTTTTCGTCGGTCTTACGCCGGATCCTGTCGACGCGGCCGGTTCACCCAGTCGGGAACCCGCACCGTCTCCGCCGTTGTCTTGTCCATGGGAATGAAGGCCTTGATGTCGATGACGGGTGTCTGATCATAGGCGTCGACGGCATCGATGTGGATGAGGCTCCCATCGATGCCCGTGATCCGGCAGTGGGTCATGGCGATGAGATTGGGACGGCAAGGGGAGTGGGTGGCGAATACGCCGGTGAGGGGATTGGCCTTGTCCTTTCGGGGATGAACCTTCAGGATGGACCGCTTCTCCGGCGTGTCGTTCTGGTGGAACCAGTAGAGCACCGTGATGTGGGAGAACCCGGAAAGCCCGTCCATGGCCTCCCGGTAGGCCTCCTCGATCTCGATCCAGGTCTTGTCGCCGTTCTTGTGGATCCTGCCGACGGGATAAATTCGATAGGATGTCGTCATGATCTTTCCTCCCTCCAGGCCGGCGCTTTGGTCGTTATCAGGCCTTTTCCAGTTTGTCCAGTTCGTCGGTTTTCATGGTGAAGCTGTGCCGCTCCTCAGGAAACCGGCGGTTTTTAACCTCGTCGGCGTAGGCGGATATGGCCGATGCGATGATATCGCTGACCTTGGCGTACTGTTTGACGAATTTCGGGGTGAACCGATCGAAGAGTCCTACCATGTCGTGGATGACCAGCACCTGGCCGTCGCAGTGGACCCCGGCGCCGATGCCGATGGTGGGAATCGCGAGGGCCTCGGTCACCATCTGCGCGATGGGGGCGGGAATTGCCTCCAGGACAATGGAGAAGCAGCCCGCGGCTTCGAGGGCCTTGGCGTCATCGATGAGCGTTCGCGCCGCTTCGGCGCTCTTGCCCTGAACCTTGAACCCGCCCAGGGCCGACGCCGTCTGGGGCGTCAGGCCGATGTGTCCCTGGACGGGGGTTCCGGAGCGGACGACCGCCTCCACCACCGATGCCATGCTTCTGCCGCCTTCAAGCTTGACGGCGTCGGCCCGCCCCTCCTTCATTATCCGGTTGGCGTTCTCCACGGCCTTCTCGATGGAAACGTTGTAGGCGCCGAAAGGCAGGTCGCTCACCACGAGGGCGTGTTCGGCGACCCGACTCACCGCCTTGGTGTGGTGGACCATCTCGTCCATGGTGACGGATATGGTGTCCGGATAGCCCAGAACCACCATGCCGAGGGAGTCCCCCACCAGGATCATGTCGATGCCGCCCCGGTCCACGAGGAGGGCCATGGGATAGTCGTAGGCCGTCAGCATGGTGATGGGCGGACCGGTTTTTTTTCTGGCCTTGATGTCGACGATGGTCGTTTTACGTGTCATATGCGTTCCTTTCGGGAAGATGGTTTCGGATCAGACTGAATGGGGGACAAGTCCATGTCCCCATCGAGACGGGCCGCACCGGGGTTCATCGTGGTCAGTCGATGCGATGGGCCGCCGTTGCTTCGAGGGCTTCGATGATCTCCGACAGGAAGCGGTTGCAGGGCGTCTCCACGCCCAGGGCCGCACCTTTTTCGACGATGGCCCGGTTGATGACCCCCACCTCGGTCCGTGCGCCCCTCAGGACGTCCTGGAGCATACTCGCCCGGTTTTGAGCGGTTTTCCGGCAGACGGCCTTCACCTGCGCCAGGGGGTCGTCGTAGGGGAGGGTGATATGAAGCTGTCGCGCCACGGCCACCGCCTCATCGACGGCCCGGGCCATGAGGATTTCGCATGCGGGTGTCATGGCCAGGACGCCGTTGGGAACCCGCAGAGTGGCGGCCAATGCGTTGATGCCGACGTTGATGATGAGTTTGCCCCAGATGAGCGTGTCGGGGTTATCTGTCCGATCGGTATCGATACCCGCGGCCCGGAAGGCCGAGACCACCGCCTGGACGCCCCGGGTATCCGGCGATGCGCCTGCAATGTAGGTGAGGCCTTCTCCGGCGTGGCGGACATGACCCGGTGCGATGATCGTGCCCCCGTGGGAGGTGACGCCCACCAGGGCTCTTTCCGTGCCCAGCACCCTGACGATGTCGTCCAGGTTCCCCAGACCGTTCTGGAGGGTGAGGGCCACGCCCGTCGGCTTCAGCAGGCTGTCGGCCGTGAGGACGGCTTTCGGGGTGTCGAAGGATTTGGTAAATATGACGGCCAGATCGAAGGTCGGGGCGAGGGTGGCCGGATCCGTCGTGCCGTGAAGCCGAAAGATTCTTCGGGACCCGTCGGTGCGTTCGATGGTCAACCCGGTCTCCGTGATGGTGTTGATGTGATTTTCCAGGAGGTCCAGCAGCACCACATCCGACGTGGAAGACAGCATGGCGCCAAAGATGGAGCCCATGGCCCCGGCGCCGATAATGACGATACGCATGATTTCGATTTCCTGTAATTCCTTAAAACTGAATCTTATATCCGGTGGAGCGTGAGGGGGCCGTCTCCCATCTCCTCATTGGCCGCCCTCAGCTTCTCCTCGCTGGAGATGACCACCGTCGCCTGGGGTCCGGCACCGCCGAACCAGGTTTCGGCCGCCGCCTGGATCTGTTGCCGGTCGAGGGCCAGAAGGCGGGTCTTGAAGCCGAGGCGAATGTCGTCATCGAGGCCGATGAGTCGGCGGAAAAATGCCTTCCGGGCCGCCGGCCCCGGCGGATCGGGCTTGTCGATCTCCGAGCAGACCTGGAGGACGGCCTCCTTGACGTCCTCATCCGTGAATTTGCCGGACCGGATGAAGGGGCCCGCCTGATCGTAGACCTTGAGGGTGTTGACCACGTGGGGGTCCCGATAGGAGCCCAGGCAGAAGAGGCCGTCCTCGGGATTGTATATGGAAAATCCGCCGTAGGCACCGCCTTTTTCCCGAATCTCTCTGTGGAGGTAGAGGCTCCGGAGCATCTTGCCGATGACGGCCAGAGCGGGCGCGTCGGGATGTTCCATTGCCGCGGTTTCGAAGCTCCGTGCCACGAAGGAGACGGCGGTTCCCGTGCTCCACCCCTCCCGGGGGACCGTTGTTCCGGACAGCACGTCGGGGGGGGCGGCAAATTCGCTCCCCGTGCCCGCGCCGAGGCCGCCGAGAAGTCCCGAAAGCGGTGATGCCGCGTCCCGGAGGACTGCATCCTCCCCCACCAGCGCAATCTTCATGTTGCTGCGGGTGAAGATCCGGCGTCCGACGGCGATCAACTGTTCGGAGATCCCGGCGAGGTGGTCGTCCGAAAGATCTTCGGTAAGGGCCTTGACGGTCTTGAGTTGATGGACGCCCTGCCACGCCTCGCTCAGGGCCCGGGACACCGAAAAGTTCCGGGAAGCCAGGGAGATGGCGAGGATGTGGCCGTTCCGGACGATCATCGACTCCAGATTGGCCCGGTATTCCAGAAAGAGGGTCCGAAGTCGCGCGAGATCCGCGAAATTGAAGTCGTGGACCAACTCGGCCAGGATGTCGAACAACCGCTCCTGGTTGCGAGCGAGGCACTTCCCGCCCAGGGTGACGAAGGGCATACAGGGCCGGTTTTCGCCGTAATGGGTCCGGGTGTGGGCCGCGAGCCCGATACCGCCGGTGTACCGGTCTATCAGACGTGCCAGCTGGATGTAGTCCCGACGGGCGGTGCCGACCTTCGGAAAGGCGTAGCAGAAAAAGGGCACCAGGGGCACCAGATTCCCCGGCAGTCCTCCGACCCCTGCGGCCGCCGTGAAATAGAAAATGCCCGATGTCGACTGGGCATACCATGTCGCGGGCCCGGGTCCGTAAGGTTCGGCGGATGCGACGGAGTGGATGGACGGCGGGATGTCCTCGATCTCCAGGGTCGGCAGTACGGAAAGGTTCTCCTCAGCCTCCTGGAGGGCCTTCAGGGCCTCCTGGTCGGCCTTGATACGGGCGATCTCGGCCGGTGAGAGGCCTTTCTGAATCCGTTCCAGTTCGGCCGCCGTCCGGATCTCCGTCTCCCCGGCCATTTTCGGGTCGGGCACCAGGGTGAAGCGGATCCGGTGGGGGTTGTCGATCAGGAAGCGCCGGATGTAGTTCTCGAAAACGCTTTCCACGGAAAGCGCGGCCTTCAGACGGGAGAGATCCTCATCAAATCTCAGACTTCTGACGGGATTTCCGCCGTGGAACCAGGGGCCGGAAAACGCCAGGAACAGCTTGAGTCCGTACGGATAGGGCGTGTTGGTGATCTCCTTGCGGTGGAATTCAAGCTGGTGGATCGCCGCATCGACCAGCGCCGTGTCGATACCCTTTTGGACCAGGTCGCCCAGGGTATCGAAAACAATTTTCTCGATGACGTCGGCATCCGTGCCTTTGACGTCCTTGAGGCCGCAGGCGAAGAGGGTGTCCCGGTTATCGGCGTCGAAGCCTGTGCCGTCGGCCAGAGACGAACCGAGGCCGGAATCGATGAGCGCCTTTCTGAGTGGGGATGCGGCATTGCCCAGAAGGATTTCACCCATGAGCGAGAGGACCAGGACGTCATAGGCGGATTGGATATCCGCCGTGAGCCATGCGATGCTGACCTGATATTTTTTTTCGGGCGCCTCGTTGGGGTCGATGGGATAGGGATCAGCCGCCTTTCTGGGGGCGCTCCAGCGCGGCTGGGGGGGGACTTCGGTGTCGGGATCGATGCGGGTGAAATGATTCAGCACCTTTTTCTGAATGATGTCGAGGTGATCCGTCAGGGGAAGGCTCCCGTAAGTGTAGAAAAAAGCGTTGCTGGGGTGGTAATGACGCTGGTGAAAGGCCTTGAGTTGGGCGTGGGTCAGCCGGGGGATGACCTCGGGGTCGCCCCCGGAGTTGTGGCTGTAGGTCGTATCCGGATAAAGGGCTTTCAACATGGACCGCACCATCACCTGGTCCGGAGAGGACATGGCCCCCTTCATCTCGTTGTAGACCACGCCCTTGTAAACCAGCCGGCCGTCCTCCAGCTCCAGGCGATGCCCCTCCTGCTTGAAGTTGAGCTCCGAGAGCTCGGGATAAAAGGTCGCATCCAGGTAGACGTCCATGAGATTGTAAAAATCCTTCCGATTCTGGGTGCAGAAGGGATACATGGTCCAGTCGGATGCGGTGAAGGCGTTCATGAAGGTGTTGAGGCTTCGCTTGATCATGGAAAAGAAAGGGTCCCTCACCGGGAACTTGCGGGAGCCGCAAAGGGTGGTGTGTTCCAGGATGTGGGCGACCCCCGTCGAGTCCGTGGGGACGGTCTTGAAGGCGACGCTGAAGGCGTTCTCATTGTCGTCCCGGCTGATGTGGGCATGTCGTGCCCCGGTGGGCACGTGCTCCAGCTCGATATAGCGCGCGCCGATCTCCTCGAGCTCTGCCACGCGACGGACGCGATAGTCGCCGAGGCGGTCTTCCACCCTCAGGTTGGGATGTTGAAATTCCGCTGAAGCGTTCATGGATGTTCCTTATGTTTTTTGATGAAGGGTTCGTCCGCTTCCCAGGGAATGGGCGGTGGCGGACGCGTCATTCCCGGGATGCGATGTAGGTGCCGCGGTTGATCCGTTCGATCTTTCCCATTCGGTGAAGACGGTAGATGATATTTCGGAGCTTTTTTTCCTCGAATCCCGTGATATTCTTGATTTTGGCGAACTGGATGCCGTTCTGGAAATCCTGGATGACCGCCAGGACCTCGTCGGAGGCGGCTTTCCCGCTGCCGACTTTGGGTTGAGGCCTTTTGGGGCGACTGCTTTCCATGTCGAGCTTGATGAGCTGCTCGAGACGGTCGATCCTGGCCATCAATCGATCGACGTCCTTTTTGGTCGGAATGTTGTACTCCCGCAGGAACATCCTGACCAGCGCGTTGAGATTGACGTTTTTCTTCTTTCGGGTCGACATCGATGATCCTTCCCGGATCCTCCGAAGGATAACCGGCAGAGCCGAAACTCTCATGGAGACTTCGGTCGAGCCGCGATAGTGAATTGCCCGCAAGGTCGGAGTCCCGGCCCGATCGAGGGCTTTTCATCACCTTTTGTGCTGAAGTTAGACATTGAAATTTCTGAAGGCAATTACTTCAAAACTAGAAAAAAGTCAACACAATGCAAGACGACGGCTCGAAATCATTCAACTCCGGGCGGAACGGAGACAAGCCCTTCCGTCTGTCGCAGCCGCCCCCTTCAGCCTTCACGCTTTCATGGCGGCGACCGGATCGCCGTGTTGAAAAACGGTGGATTTCGTGATATTCACAAACGATGACATCACCGGTGACCCTACTCAAAGCATGGAAGATGCTGCCCAAAAAGCAGCTGGGCCAGAATTTTCTGACAAACCCCGCCATACCGCGGGCCATCGTCAACCGGGCCGGTATATCGGCCGGGGACGTCGTCCTCGAGATCGGTGCCGGACTGGGTGCCCTCACGGTGCCTGTGGCAGGCGCTGCCGGGCATGTTTATGCGGTGGAGACGGACCGTCGGCTCGTCGATCTTCTTGGGACGGAGCTTCTGCTGCACAAGTGTGATAACGTCACGGTCATCACAGCGGACATCCTCCGGCTCGATCTGGGGAATTTCGTCCGGGATGCGGGCATCGACCGTCCCCTCGTGGTCATCGGCAACCTGCCCTATCACATCTCCTCCCAGATCGTGGTCCGTCTCATCGAAGCGCGGCGGTGGATCGACCGGGCGGTGCTGATGTTCCAGAAGGAACTGGCCCGACGCTTCATGGCCAAACCCGGCGGGCGGGATTACGGGCGGCTCTCGGTCATGCTGGCATACTGCGCCGAGGTTCGGTCTCTTTTGACCGTTGGCGCCGACCGCTTTTTCCCCAAGCCCAAGATCGACTCCGAGGTCATCGAGATCCGGTTCCGGGAAACCCCGGTGCACCCGGCGCCGGACGAGGCCTTCCTGTTCCGGGTGGTCAAGGCGGCCTTCGGGCAGCGGCGCAAGACCCTCCGCAACGCCCTTGCCGGGAGCGAACTCCACATCCCGGCGGCGTCGGCCGAACAGGCCCTGACGGCGGCCGGCATCGACCCGGCCCGCCGGGCGGAGACGCTCACGGTGGCGGAGTTCGTGGCCCTGAGCCGAACGCTTGGAAATATGCCTCGTTAATCCTCACCATCATCTTGCGGATACCTGATTGTCAGCCTGACCTTGCGGTTATTGAGAAGCAGCGGCATACAGGTGAAAGCCCCTGTCAGGTGACCGCGATCCAATGTTACCGTCATCGGGATGACTCAACTTTCGACTTTCATGATGTTGACCGGAAAGCGGCCTGTGAAAGTCGAAAGTTGAGTTGAGGAAATGTCTTACATGCTCTCGGCGACGGTGACCGTCCGATCGCCCAGCATATTGACGTAGCTTCCCATCTCGTTGTCGTACCAGCCGTAGATGACGGCCTGGGTGATGGGGATCCTTACAACGGTCTCCTTCAGCAGCTCCCGCGCCCCCGGCGCTATCCCTGGGATGCGGCTCAGGTCCATAGTGACCTCGGCGGTCCGGGTGTGGGTTTCATGACCCTCGATGACGGCGGCGGCCCTGGGCGCTCCGATGATGTCGCCGGAAACGTTCTGCTGTTCCGAAAAATGGAGGTATTGGTGGGGATCCTGGAGGGCGGCCTGGCGATAGACGTCGTTGATGGTCTCCCGTCGGATGGGTTCCCCTTCAGGCTCCTCCTGGAAATTGACGACCAGGATGACCAGAGAGCCCGAGCTGGTGGGAATCCGAACCGACTCCGCAATGAAGCCGATCTCCTCCATCTCCGGGATGACCAGGCGCAATGCCTTGGCGGCCCCCGTCGAGGTGAGAATGATGTTGTTCATGATGCTCCGGTTTTTCCGCAGGTCTCCGGCGCCCGCCTTGGGCAACCGGTCGAGCACCTGCTGGGAGCCCGTGGCCGCATGGATCGTGGCCATGGACGCCGAGAGGATCTTTCTCGGCCCGAACATGTTGATCAGGGGCTTCATCATGTGGGCGAGACACGTGGTGGTGCACGAAGCATTGGAGATGATCCGGTGCCGGCGGGGGTCGTAATCGTGATCATTGACGCCCATCACGGTGGTCACCGCGTCCGTCGGCATCTCCCGTCCCTGATCCTTGATCTTGAACGGCGCCGATACGACGACCTTTTCGGCGCCGGACTCCAGATGGCCCCGGACGGATCCCTTGGCGTGGTCCCCCGGAAGGGTGGGATCCAGAAACTGACCGGTGGTGTCGACCACCAGCCGGACGTCGTGCGCTTGCCAGTCGATGGCCTGGGGATTGCGGTTTTCCAACAGAAACCGAACCCGGATGCCGTCGATGACAAGGGTCTGATTCGCGTCGTCGATTTCCTGGATGACCGACCCCCCTGCGTACCCCCGAAGGTAATTGGCGAGAAAGCCGTAGGTGGAGTCCCGCTCCACATAGTGGGCGATATCCGCCATGGATTTCCCCACCGACCGTCCGAGGTTGACCACCAGCTCGTCGAAATGTTTTCGGGCGATATGGTGCCACAGGGTGAGTTTGCCGATTCTGCCCAGTCCGTTGATGCCCAGCTTTGATGACGTGCTATCCATTTGTCTCCTTTCCGAATTTAAGGGTATCGAGATTGGAGTTTATTCTGCTATGCTTCCTTGATCTTCATGAAGCCTTTATAGACCAGACCTTCCTGACCGTCGATGCTGACGAAGTCCCCGGAGGTGATGAGGACGTCGCCGAAAAGACCGTTCCGTTCGGCTTCGTTGCAGACCAGATTGACGCACCCGACCACGCAGGTCTTGCCAAGCCGGTGGGCGACCACTGCCGCGTGGGAGGTGACGCCCCCCCTGGCGGTCATGAGGCCGTCGGCAGCGTTGATTTCCTGGATGTCGTCGGGCACCGTATCCCCGCGGATGAGGATGAGCTGGGTCTCGGGCTCGACGGTGCGCCACCGGTCGATCTCTTCCAGGCTGAAGACGGCGCGGCCGCTCATCGCCCCGCCGCTGACCCCGATGCCGCTGCCCAGAAAGACCCGTTCGTCCCCGGCGTCCTCGAGATCGAAGGTGAAGACTTTCTTGCGCTCCCGGATCGACATGTTCCGGCTTTGGAGAATATAAAGGTCTGCCTTGCGGGGGCTTTCGAAGGTGAACTCGATTTCCTGGGGACTCCAGCCGTTGTGGTAGATCAACTGGTTGGCCCACCCCTTGAGCGCCTGGTAGATTTCAGGAAAGTGGGTCTCCAGGGTGATGTCGGTGTCCCGCATCTCGTTCTCCTGCTGGATGATGGAGATCGGCAACGTTGTCACCAGCCCCGCGACCACGTCCTCCCCCTGGTTGCCTATGGTGAAATCCCCCCACAGTCGGAGATTGTCCTCGCTCCATTTGGGGTTGTGGGTGAAGAAGACCCCCGAGCCGGAGGCGGGGGAGAGGTTTCCGTAGACCATGGCCTGTACCGTGACGGCGGTACCCCAGTCGTCCGAGATGCCGATGATCTTCCGGTAGGTCTTGGCTTTGGCCGACTCCCACGAGTTGAGCACCTTGTTGATGGTCAGGAGGAGCTGCTCGAAAGGGTCTTCGATGATGGTGATCCCCGCTGCGGTGATCCGTTTCTGGTAGGCCAGGGCCAACTCCCGCATCTGGTCCCCGGTAAAGCCCCGCTTCACGGCGATCTCTTTCGCCTTTTTGAACAGCCGCATGATCTCGTCGAAGTCGTTTCTCTTGAGATCGAAGGCCATGCCGTAGCATTGAAGAAAGCGCCGGTAATTGTCCCAGGCAAACCAGGTGTTGCCCGTCTGCCGGGCGATGCCGTCGGCGATCTCCTCGTTGATGCCCACGTTCAGAAAGGTGTCCATCATGCCCGGCTGGGAGATGGATGAGCCGCTTCTCACGGAACAGAGGAGGGGGTTCTCCGGGTCTCCAAAACGTTTGCCCGTCTGTTCTTCGAGAAGCTGAATGTGCCGGGCGACCTGGTCCTTGAAATTCTGTCCGGCGGGGGGATAGGACTCGATGACGTCCCGACTCCGAAAGACCTCCGTGGTGATGATGAACCCGGGGGGCGTCTGGAAACCGAGCTGATTGAGCTTGACGAGGTTGTTCCCCTTGTTCCCCAGGTGGATGATGCCCTCGGCCGATTTTTTAGGGTTGCGGATAGGCGTCATGGCCCGTTGGGGGTTGTAGTTGAGCAGAAGCCTCAGCTTGCTGTCCGGCAGCTTGTAGGACTGGTGAAACAGGGTGGTGAGGATTCGGCTCAAAAAGAGGTCGAGCTGCTGGATCCCCAGGGAGAGGGCGATTTTTTCCCTGAGAAAAATCTCGGAGATCCAATGCTGAAGTTTTTCCGGGTCGCCGTCGCCGTCGGGGATGCGGTATTTGTCCAGAATTTCGTTTCGCGACATCCGGGCAATGATACGATTGAGATTGTACTCATGAATATTGTTGAAATAATCGTTGATGACATTGGACACCGATCGGGCGAATCCCTTGAAGATATCGAGATACTGGGTGAAGGTGAACCCGCGGGTTTCGAGCGAGTGTTTCAGCAGCTCCATCTGGCTCTGAAATTCCACCGAGGAGATGCCGTCCAGCTTCAGCGCCCGGTCGAAAAGCTTCAGCAGGCCGTAAATCTGGTAGAAGGTCTCCTTGGTGATGAGACTCAGGTCGATTTGGTCGACAACCTCCTCGAAACAGACATTGACCACGGATTCCACCCGAAAGGTCAGTCCCAGGGCATTGAACTTCATTTCGTGATAGCTGCCGTACATGGAGGGGATATCCACCGTGATGTGGCGCTTTTTGTAGATGTCCTCCCGGATTTCGTAAGTCTCCTTCGACAGAATGAGCGCCTTGAGCTCTTCGAGGTAGCCCAGCAGTCCGTGCAGTTTTCCGGAGATGTCATCCTCACGGAGCATTGTGTTCAGACGGTCCACGCCGGGGAATCCGTCCGATCTCAGCTGGGAGAGGTAGTTGTTGAGGTCTTCGCAGGCCTCCGGCGCCAGGATGAGGGAGTATTTTCGGTGGAGGAGCTGATAGAAATGGATCGCCAGGGTCATTCGCTCCAGCTCATGTTCCGGAACCGGCGGCAGATCCGCCAGAAGCCGGTCCAGGTCTGTTTTGCCCCGGGAAAGCAGATCCTCGGGCAGATGGAGGCCCTTCTCCCGCAGGTGGGTCAGGATCTTGTGGAGATCCCGGACATGGCGGCCGTGGGCGTCGATTTGTTCGAAGATGCTGGGGGGCACGAAAGGCTCGATGTGGCGCTTGTCCAGGGTCAGCCAGAAACGGAGCGTCGCCTCGATGAAGGAAACCACCCGGTTGCTGCTCTCCACGTGGGCCTGTTTTCTGAGAAAATGGATGAGGGGGTCTTTCCGGTGGGCGATCTCATCGATATTGGTGGATATGTCCCGGAGCGCCCCTTCGGCGCCGATGTCGTTGAAATAGACGGGAAAGAGCCGGGCCAGCTGCTTTACCAGGTTGTAGACGGGACCGATATCGCTGTTGAGCAGGCCGGTGATGTCCCGGGGAAAGAGGTCCGTGTCCTTGATGAAAACCCCGGTGAGCGAGAGGTGGATGATAAGATCCGACAGGAGGCGGGTCGACCATTTGGGGTTCAGCTCGATGAGCTCCAGCCAGGTCCGGATATTCTGGATGTGCGCTGGGTTGACCCGAATCTGCCAGTCGTTGCCGACCCCCCGGATCATGGGCGCCTGGAATCCCAGTTCGCTGACGTGATTGATGAAGGATTTGACCAGGTCGAGCTCATCGGTCTTGTAAAGCCCCTTGCCCATGTTGAGGATGCAGGAGAGCGCCGTCTGGGGAAACTCGCGGGTGCGGGCCTTCAGGATCGAAAAGGTGTCTTTGATCAGCTTTTCGATATAGGTGTATTTTTCATTGCCGATGAGCCAGCCGAGGGTCCGGTTGATGTCCCTGAGGGCCTCCTCGTGGATGAGGGCGAGGCCGGCGATGTTCATGATGTGAAAGAGGAAAATGACCTTTCTGCGATTTCCCTGGCTCTGATCCCTGCCGGAATGGAGCAGTTTCTGGGGGATCTCCCGATAGACGTCCGTAAAATGACTGTAGCCGGGCAGGGTCAAAAGCTGACTGAGCTGATAGAGCTGCTTGTCGACGGCCGCGTCAACGTCGATGTGGCCGATGCCGTCCAGCTCGACCTTCAGTGCCTCGATCTGCCGGTGGGAGACGGTCTCGAAAATATCCATGAGCCGATCCCGATCCGTCACCTGTTTCACCTGCTTCTCGAACCATTCCATGGGATCTTCGATGCCCAGCCAATACGCATAGGTGAACTGGAAATACTTGAAGAGAAGGGCGTTGAGCTCCTTCAGATCCAGCGCGATCTCCTTGGTGTGGAGGATCAGCTCCTCTCCGATTTTTTCCATGGGGTAATAGCTGGTGACGAAGAGGAAAAAGGCGGCGTCGTCGAGGGCCCGAATGCGCCGGAAGGCGTCGTCCAGCACCGGCATGAACCGTTCGATGTGATCGGATCCGGCGTCCTTGGCGGTTTTCTGGATAAAGAGGAGAAGGTTGTCGATGGCATCCCTCAAAACCTCCGGATCCGCAGTGGAGTGAATGGCGTCGAGAAAGATATCGACGTAGAGGGACGCTGCTCTGGGGCCTTCGGGATGCGTTTTGAGCAGATAAAAATACTTGAGGGCATACCCCCGGGCCTCGTCCACGATAAACTGGAGGTTCCGTCGGGGGTGGGAAAGCTCCTTCAGAAAGGTGTTCATCCCCTCCATCAGGCCGTAATATTTGGCCATGACCTCCTGGAGGACGGTGTAACGCGGGTCGATTTCGACCTCGACGTGATAGCTGGCCAGATTGACCTCGAGAGCCTGGGATCGGATCAACGCAACCTCCTCGCCGATAGGTCCTGGGATGATATCGTGGGCAGAGGACTTTTCATCATTGGTGTTGATAAAACAGGGAAATCAGTCGGTAGACCAGCATTCCGGCATACCAGGCGACGTCTTCGGGTGAAAGGAAGTCCGCGATGTTTTCCCTGAAGAGGATGTTGGCTTCAGGTTCGAACTCCTCGTCGCCCTCCCACAGAATCAGCTGGACAGGGATGTGCGGCAGGACATGAAACTCGAATCCGGCATCGCCCGCCTTGATGGGGGTGCCGCCCAGAATCGACGCGGGTTTCCCCAGACTGTCGGCGCTGCGGCCGAAAACCTTTTTAAGGGGATCGACGGCCCGTTTCACGAAGGAGGAAAAATAAAAGGCCGCACCCTCGATCTCCCGGTAAGCGATGAACTCCTCCGTGACGGCGGTGCTCCCCCCGGTCAGGTAGTGGAGGATCAGAACCTGTTCCTGAACCGGAATCTCCGCGCCGTCGCCGGTTGCGTCCTCGAACCGGAACTCGGGGTATGTGACCCGGTAGACCCGATTCAGAAAAGGGATCCTGAGTTCGTTTTCAGCCGGGGATTCCAGGCCGGAGCGCCCCTTGATCGCTTCAAAGGGCTGTGCCGCAAGCGTATCGACGGCGATTTTCCTCGCATTGAGATAATCATCCATTCGTGCCATAAAACCAGGTTCCTTCCAGAAAAAAAAGCCTCGCCCCGAAGGGAGAGGCTTCGTTGAAATCGTGCGGAAATCAGACTTCCAGCCAGGAGTCGGAAAACAACGTTTTTCCGAGAATGACGTTGGTCGACTTCACGTAATGCTGAAGTTCCTGGGAAAGGCTGCTCATATCCGGCGGGTTGCCGTCCATGGTGTCCTTGATGGCTTTCATGATGTCCGGACGTTTGCCGTGGGCCAGGTCCATGGTGATGTCGTCCTTGCAGTCGGCGATGAAGGACTTCATGCCGTGATGGTAGAGCATCACGGTAAAGGTGATGTTCAGGACATGGCGCAGATTGTCCGGAACCCCGCTGGAGATGTTGGAGACGCCGCAGGTGCTCATGGCGCCCGGCATGATCTCGGGGAGCATGTCCATGAAGTTCATGAGGGAGATGGCCTGGGGTTGCTGGATGTTCACCGGCGTCACGATGCCGTCGACCCACATCTGGTCGTTCTCAATTCCGGCCTCGTTGGCCACGGTCATGAGTTCCACCAGAAGGGCGGCCCGCTCGTTCTCGTCGCGGGGCAGACCTTCGGGTCCCCACATGAGGGCGCAGAAGTCGGCGCCGAACTCGGCGGCCATGGGAATCATTGCCTCGTAGCGCGCCGGCCGCACCATGATGGAGTTGATCATGGGGGGCATCTTGCACTTCGGCAGGGCAGCCCGGATGGCTTCGATGTTGGAGGTGTCGAGCACCAGAGGAACGTCGTCCACCACCTCCTGAACCGTTTCAACGACCCAGGGCATCAGTTCGTGACCGTCCTTCTTGGCCGGTCCGAGGTTGATGTCGATCAGGTCCACCCCTTTTTCCTTCTGAACCAGGGCTTCCTTCTGAATGGGCTTGGGGTCCCGCTCCTTGAACGCCTTGCCGATCTCTTTTCCGATCACGTTCAAGCTTTCTCCGATAACCCAGAATTCACCGTCGTTCAACGGCCGCAACGCATCTTTTAATTTCGCCATGAAAAATCCTCCTACCCGGAAAAATAGTTAACCCAAAAGGTTGACTGCAACCGATCGGCCCGCCCTGACGGAGTTGCTTTCGAAGGAACCCGAAAGAAAGATACGACGCCTGAAACTGGAAGCGCCGTCCGGGGCAGCCGACGGTATTGAACAGATATTATCAAGCCGCGGACAAATGCAATAAAAAAATGCCGAAGCGGCTCCCCCCGCAGATAAGCCCGGGGGGGATGTCCGGCATTTTTCGTGGATGATTTACTTGGTCTTCTCCTTCAGGAAGGCCGGAATGTGGGCGGCTTCCCTGGGGCCTACGGTGATTTTCCACCCGGGCAGTTCCTCCTCCACGTCGCCTGCGATGGCCGCGGCGTACCCGGGGATGACCAGCTCGGTGGTCTTGGCCTTGTCCATGATGCCCGATTTCTTGACGAACATGCCGACATCGTCTCCGGAGAATTTGCCTGCGGCCCAGGCCGTCAGTACGGAGAGTCCCTCGGAGTCCTTGATCAGCAGCCAGCACGGCACCTTGCTGCCTTCGATCTCACCGGAAACGATGAAGTAGGTGAGGGCGAAGTTGGTGGTGATCAGGATCGGGGAATTCTCGTCGGGGTTGTTGATGGGATAGATGCCCTCGGTGACCGTCATGGGCCGCTGCGGGTCGGTGTAAATGTTGAGGCGTTCCAGAAGCAGCGGGAAGATGCTTTCGCCGGCGAAGTCGGACATGACGTTGACGGCGCCGTATTTGGCCGTGAACATGGCGCTGATCAAGGTCTCCATCTCCAGGTTGTCCGCCATGGCGCAGGGGAAGGTGATGGTGGGGAAGCCCAGCTTTCGGTTCGCGTTCTTGAGGGCGGAGCGCCGGATGGCCACCTGATCCTCCAGAGCCTGCTTGATCTCGCGGGAACCCGGATCCAGGATGATCTTCTTGTGGCCCATGCCCACCAGCTTGTCGGTCAGGTCCTGGAGGGCTTCCACCGATTCGGCCCTGACAACGATGGGCAGGTTGTTCTCCTTGGCCAGAGCGCCCCATTCATCGATGTTGGCCGACGTTGCAGCGCACATGAGGGGATTCTTGAACCCGCAGGCCTCGATGCCGGCTTTCATGACGTCGGTCTTCTCGGTCATCAGGATCACGTTGAACTCGGAGGTTTCGGCCACGGTCTTGGCAACCTTGGCGAAGGCGGCGGCGTCGCCGTTCACGTCGTTCACGGCCACCAGCTCGGGTCTCAGGTTGAGACCCACCCGTTCGTACTGCAGGGCGTTCCATGCCTTGAGCTTGGTCTCGAGATCGGCGTCGGGGATATCGGAGCCCACAACGGCGGCGTAGGCGCAGGCGTTGAAAAATGTTTTTTCGTGGCGGTAGAGGACGGTTTCACCGCCGACGGTGACCTTGCGCACGCCCTTGCCGATCTCCACGGGGAGGATCGGCGGTGCGGAAGCCTCGGCGAGCTTCTCTCTGGCTTCGTCGGATACGTATGGGCACTGGTCCAGTTCAGCCTTCCCGGATGCCAGGTTCATGGCGAATGCAAGACATGTGGGAACCCCACATTCCTTGCAGTTGGTTTTGGGCAGGAGTTTAAAAATCTGAATACCGGTTAAAGCCATAAAATGATCTCCTTATTCGCTATCGGGCATCCGGCGGGGGGCCGGCGCCCGAATCGGTGTCTTGGTAAAGGAGCGGGATTCCGCATCCCGCTCCTCGATCTCGTCTAAAGGCCCTTACCCGACGATCGGCTCCATATCCAGGGCCGGATGCTTCTTCTCCTTGAGGAAGGGCATGATCTCCTCCTCGGTGACACCGACGGTCTCGTCGGCGATCCGGTCGATGAGGTCCGGACAACCCATCTCCGCGCCCCGTTTGAGCAGCCGCTCACGGATTTCTTCCTTCAGGCTCTTGGGCATCCAGACCATCCGGAGCAGCCCGCCGTCGCCCACGATGAACTTCCGCTGGGTAATGTTGTACTTGGAGTGGCCGACGAACCCCGGGGAGGACGCGCCGCCGCCCATGACGCCGGCCAGGGTCGTGAACTTCATGCCGCAGGGCGTCTCGCCGGTGTATTCCCGGTTGACGGTCATGACGCCGTTGCAGCCGGGCAGCAGGGCGGCGATGGCCTCGCAGCAGCCGCAGGTGGTCATGGGGTCGTGGACCAGGGAGTAGAAGTTATAGTGGGTGACCGCGCCGCGGGAGGCCTTGGACACGAAGTCGTTGACGCCTTTCCACTGGCCCAGCTTGGGATCGAGGCATTCGCCCTTTTCGATGGGCTGGTTGGGTCCGGTGGGGTTGATCTGGTAGGCCGCCTTGCAGTCCATCCAGTTGTAGGCGCCGCAGAGGCCCGTCCGCTCGGGGCTGACGCTGCAGACGTGGTTGGGGGCGAAGGACTGGCAGAGGGTACAGGAGTAAAAGGTATCCACGTCGTCGTCGGTCATCTTGTCGACGCGTTCGTCCCGATACTTGTAGGCGGCACGAGCCTTGGCCGTCAGCTTGTCCACATCCTCCTTCTTGGTGTAGATGATGATCTGGATCTTGTCGAGAATGGCCGAGAAATCCTGGTGGAGCTTGGCGTGGAGCACCACGCCCAGGTCTTTCAGGGTAAAACCCTTATCCACGGCAGCGTCGCTGATGCGGACCCAGGCGATGTCGCGCTGGCCGGCGTGCATGACGCCCTGGATATAGTTGATCAGGTGATGGGTCTGGCGTTCCAGGATCGGTTCGAAATCCTTCTGGAATTCGCGTCCGCCCACCTGGACGAAGATGCCCAGCGGAAAGACGTCGCCGCGCTTCATGTCGGGGATGTCCGGGCCGATGACCGTGACCTTGCCGTCGTCGATCTCCTTCATGTCGGCCAGTTCCAGGTACTCCGTGCACTGGGTCTTGCCGCCGCCGGCCTGGACAAAGAGGTCCTTGCCGCGGACCCGCTCGCCCTCGTAGGCGGGGCCGAAGGAGCAGGGGATGTCGATCTGGGCGATCGTGACCTTGAGGCCGCGGGTCTCGATGGACTTCTCCACGATGTCGTCATGCGCGATGTTGCCGACGACATGCTCGTAGGTACAGATACCCGTGGGCAGGATCTGGGGGATGTCGGTGTCGGCGATGGTGGGGAAGCCCCAGTTGACGGCACCGGCCGCCGCGGCGGCCCACTCCGCGTTGACGTCGCCCAGGGCGTTGACGAAGGCGAAGACGCGGTTCTTGTTGTACATGAGGATCTTCTTGTAGTCCCCGGCCGGAACGCCGCCGAAGGCCATGGCGACGCGGTTGGCGAAGCCCAGGGCGAAGACCGCCGAAGAGATTTCAGGCCCGAAGGGGACGATCTTGGTGTGCCAGCCGATGTCCACGCCGGCCTCGATCAGCTGTTGGGCGCAGGAAGTCCCGTTCTGATTGGCCGCCAGAAAGACGTAGATGGAGCGTTTCTGATACTCCTCGATGATGGTCTTGGCGATCTCCGGGGACGGGGCCGCGCCGACGATGGCGGCGAACCCGGGGGCGGAGCCGTCGACGAACTCGACGCCGCGTTTACGGAAGATGGTATCCTCCGCCGCACCCAGCCAGATTTTCCCGTTCTCGACGTCGGTTTCCTCGGAAACATAGTAGAAATCCGGTTTTTCGAGGTAGTTGAGGGCTTCGTCGAGCTCGAAGGCGAAGATGGCGGCCATGCCGGCGTCCAGAAGGGGCCCGAGGTAGGGCAGGTGGTTGCTCCCCTTGATATGGGGGGGCAGGAGCTTCCGGATGACGTCCAGGGGCTTCTTCATGTCCTCGAGGGTTTCGACCTTGAGGCCCAGAAGGGAGTAGATGACCGGCAGGTAATACGCCGTGTTGGGGAATCCGACCTTGGTGGTGGCGTCAAAGGATTCCAGAGCTCTGTTGTAACGGCCCTCGACCTTGGAAACGATGTTGTAACCGCCTTGAATACCGGCGAAAGCAACTAGTCTTGACATATACTTTCCTCCTTCGTTGAGGATTTAGGTGTGTTGTAATAATTTGTAACAATTATGGAACCGTCGATCATGGCTTGGGGCGCCTGTCAGGCGTCCAGGGCCTGACGATCGGCGAAGTCCATCATGACGCGCTCGCGGGCCTGGTCGATGCCCAGGGCCTTGCGCTTGGCGTCGATGTGGTTGATCATCTTCCACGCGTGCTTGATCGGGTCGGCTTCGAAATCCCACATGCCGCCGTACATCTTTTCCATCTCCTCGAAGAGATACCGCTGGAAGACCGGCGCGCCGGCCGTCGGGAAGACCGCGCCGAACACGGTGTAGATGCCGGAGGCCACGACGTACTGGCCGATGCTGATGGCCTTCTCGCTCATCCACTCGGGGGCGCTGCCGGCAACCGGCAGGTCGCTGATGTCGTTGCCCAGACCGCCTGCCTTGACCACCTCGGTGGCCGCCAGGAGGATCCGGCTGTTGTCGACGCAGGAGCCCAAGTGAAGGACCGGTGGGATACCCACGGTTTCACAGACCTCGGCCAGGCCGGGGCCGCAGAAGACCTTGGCCGATTCCGGCGTGAGCAGCCCTTCCATGGCGCAGGCGATGGCGTTGCACCCGGTGGAAAGAACGATCACGTCGTTCTTGATGAGCTCCTTGACGACGGCGATGTGGCCCTCGTTGTGCTTGACCCGGGCGTTGTTGCAGCCCACGACGCCGGCGATGCCCCGGATGCGGCCGTTGATGATGTTGTCGTTCAGGGTATAGTAAGTGCCGCGGAATGAGCCGCCCAGGTGGTACTCGATGGATTCAACGCCGAAACCCGCAACGATGGGGGATTTCTGGCGGGGAATCATGACCTCGGCGCCGCGGTTGGCGAAGTTGTCGATGGCCATGCGCACGATCTTCTCGGCATCCTCGACGGCGTGGTGCTCGTCGAATTCGATGTGAATCGCGTTGTCCTGCTCCATCTTGGCGATGGGGTGGGTCGTGATCAGCTTGGTGTGGAAGCAGTTGGCCACGTTGGCGATATTCTGCATGATACATTGAATATCCACCACCATGGCGTCGACGGCGCCGGTGATGATGGCGAGCTCCTGCTGGAGGAAGGTCCCGCAGAGCGGCACGCCGTGGCGCTGGAGGATCTCGTTGGCGGTGCAGCAGATGCCCGACAGCTGAATGCCCTTGGCGCCCTTGGACTTGGCGTATGCCACGATCTCGGGTTTCTGCGCAACCGCCACGATCATCTCGGAGAGGACCGGCTCATGTCCGTGAATCACGAGATTGACGTGGTCCTCCTTGAGAACGCCCAGGTTGGCTTCGGAGGCCAGGGGATAGGGGGTCCCGAAAAGGACGTCCTGGAGGTCGGTGGCCAGCATGGAGCCGCCCCACCCGTCGGCGATGGACGCGCGAACCCCTTGCTTCATGAGGTTCTTGTAGTCCTGGTCGACGCCCATGTGGGTCCGGTGCATGATCTCGACGATCTCGCGGTCGATGTTTCGCGGCAGTACGCCCTGTTTTTTCCAGAGCTCGTAGCGCGCCTTGGGCGCCCGCTTGAGGTATTGCAGCTCACCTTCGGCCTTGCCCCATTCCTCCATCGCCTTCTCGCCGACCTCAAGGGCGATCTCGTCAATATCCCGGTCCAGGACAGCCCCGTCTTTTTCCACTGTCGTGGCGACGCCCAGGAAGGGTGCGATCTCCAGGAGCTTCCGCACGTCTTTGATCTGGTAGGCGTCGGTCTCCTTCCGAGCCGCCGACAGGAAGACCTCGGCCACGCTTCGGCCGTGGTCGGAGTGGGCCGCGGCGCCGCCGGCGACCATGCGGATGAAGTTTCTGGCGGCGATGGTGTTGGCCGTGGCGCCGCAGATGCCTTTCCGGGTGTCGTTGGCTTCGTCGTAGTCTTTGGGCAGCGGCAGGCGGCAGGGGCCCATGCTGCAGTTCTTGCAGCAGGTGCCCTGGTTGCCGATACTACAGGGTTTCAGGGTGACGTTTCGGTCGAAGCAGGTGTCGATACCCAGGTCCTGGGCGCGTTTGATCATGATTTGACTTGCGACGTCAATCGTCGCATCCTGGGGATTGGCTACTTTTGCCTTTTCATCTTTTTTAACGACTGCCATTGAGGTTCCTCCTCGTCATTAATCTCTATCTCTCGCAGTTTGCAAACAACTGAAGGGAGTGGTTTGGGCTAATAAAGTCTTCCGTTGACCCATTGAATCTTTTCGACCAGTTTGTCCAGTTCGCTCTTCTGGATTCCCGCGGGGGTCATCCCGGCCCCTGCCGCAACCTTGCCGGCGCGCTCTTCCGCCATCTTCTTCAAACGCTCCTCGCGCTCCCCGGCTCTGGCCTGACGGATGGCGTTCTCCTCGGATTCCCGTTTGGCCACTTCGGCCGCCCTGGCATCGGCATCGGCTTTGGCCTTGGCTTCGGCATCGGCCTTGGCCTTGGCTTCGGCATCGGCCTTGGCCTTGGCATCGGCATCGGCTTTGGCCTTGGCCTCGGCCTCGAGTTTGGCCTTGGCTTCAGCTTCGGCTTTAGCCTTGGCCTCGGCCTCGAGTTTGGCCTGGACGGCCGGATCTACCGCGGGTGCCGCTGCTGCTGCCGGAGCGGGCGCCGGTTTTGCGGCTTCGGGTGCCGCGGGGGCGGCGGCTGCCGGGGCGGCGGGCTTGGGTGCTTCCTTGGGGGCTTCGGCCGCCTTGGGAGCGGCTTTTTTAGCGGGCTCCGCCTTTTTCTCTTCGGTGATCGTCAGATCCGGCGCGGGGGCCAGGGCCGCCAGGTCGATCTCCGCGGCCGGCAGTTTCTTTTCGATGGGAGCGACCGTCTTGGCCGATCCGCCGGCGATGCCGAGATCGATGAAGGCCTTGACCAGGCGGACGGATTCAGGGTGGCGCATGATCAGAATGTCGGAGCCGGCCAGAAGATAGCTCACGGCGCCTACGGCCTCCATGAGGATGCCGCGGCGTTCCGGGTCGCCCAGGGTGGGGGCTTCATCAGCCTTGAGCTTGGCTTCCTTGGATTTCCAGATTTCAAAGCCCAGGTTGTTGATGACGGGGTACTGGAGTTTGTCGTCGCCCTGGTTCATGGCCGCCATTCTCAGGCGCTCCATGACGGAGTAGCTGTATTCCATGCCGTATCCGAGGCCGCCGGTGGTGGGGTCCACGATCACGCGGTCCATGGGCATGCCCAGGTTTTCAAGGAGGATGTTGATCTGTTTGGCGATATTGACGTCGATGGGTGAAGACGAGATGACGGTGTGGCCGAAGCCCATGGCCGCGGCGCCGATGCCCTTGTGGTTCTTGTCCTCCACCGGTCCGATGATCAGGTTTTTGCCCTGGCAGTCCTCGGCGATTTTCTTGAGGACCTCTTCGTCCTTCTTGGGGCTTGCGGTTCCCCAGACGATTACGGGAACGTCGACGGCGGCCAGAACCTTTTTGACCGTCGCGGCGGCATCGGCCGGGCTCGCGTCCTTGTCGTTGGGGTCGGTGCTTCTGAGCTGAAGGGCGATCATCTCCGCTCCGTAGGTGTCAACGCACTTTTTCGCCCAGGCCGCCGGGTCGTCGAGGACATCCTCGAAAGGTTTGAGTGCCGACTCCGCCCAGTCCGTGGGTCTCATGTCCCAGACCTCCATGGCGATCTTGGGCTTGTTGGGCATCTCGCCTTCGAACTGATAAAACGGGTAGCATGTCTGGCCGCCGACGGTGACAGCCTTGTCGCCTTGTCCCAGCGTAACCTTCCTTACAGCTCCGGAATAAGATTCTTTGAAAAATTCAAAAGCCAATGTTGTACCTCCTCTGGATGTTCTCACGAATTGGTTTTAGTGGAAAACACACAAAAAAAGGGGGCAGTATGCTTACCCCCCGAAAGCATATCACCCCCCTTTTTGAAGCAGAATTATGTTCATATTGCTGAATTTTACGCGCACGTTATCCAATCTCACCAGGTTGATTTTCTGAATCGTCGTCCAGTTGCCGACGTATTTTCCAATGATTGAATGATCATTGTAAATCTGAAATATTCACTATATTTAACCGCGTACACGTTGTCAATATGTAGCTTGCACATTTCACGGCCGCAATTAAGAGACGCCGTCAACGGTTATCGACGGATTGTTGTCTTTTTTTCCGGATATCCTGTTGTAGCGTCGATGCCTCACGCTGTTTTCGGGCTCCCGGCGGCCTCGAAATTTCATGAAATCCGGGGGAAAGTCGACTCGGCAAAGACATAGCCTGCCTCTTCTCATGTTCGTTCATTTAGCAGAATGTCAACCCATTTGCCAAACCTTTTTTGCCCTGCCGCCGGTTTTCGGAAGGCTGAGTTCTTCTTGCTATTGCCGACAATTTAAAGTAAATGGAAATTTTAATGAAAAAAGAGATTTGATGTGAAAAACAACCGGGAAAGGAGGGCGTATGGCCAAGACGAGCTATTGGGCGGATGATTTTGTCGAGAAACAGCGAACGGCCAAGGAGGCCGTCAAAATGATCCGGCCCGGCCAGCGGGTGTTTATCGGATCGTCCTGCGGTGAGCCGCAGTACCTGGTCAAGACGCTTGCGGAGGCATCATCGGTCTTCACGGACCTCGAGATCGTCCGTCTGCTTTCCCTGGAACGGACGCCGCTGGGGCTTATCGCCGACAAAACCAAAAGCCGGAGCATCAATATCCGTTCCTTTTATCTGGGATCCGGGAAGGCCAGGGGGCTGGCCATGAACAAGCGTTTCATCACGCCCGTCAATCTTTCCGCGATTCCCCGGCTTTTCAAGAGCCGACAGCTCCCGATCCACGCGGCCCTGATTCAGGTGACCCCTCCCGACGATTTCGGCTGGATGAGCCTCGGCGTTTCCGTGGACGTGACCCTGTCCGCCGCCTTTTCCGCCGATCTGGTCATCGCCCAGGTCAACCCGCGCATGCCCCGGGTTCTGGGTCAGAGCTTCATCCACGTGGATGATGTGGACGTCATCGTCGAGCACGAGGAGGAACTGCTGGCGACGGAGCCCCTCCCGGAAACCGAAGCGGCCAACACCATCGGCCGGCTCATCGCCCGCCTCGTCGACGACGGGTCCACCATCCAGATCGGCCTCGGCGCCACATCCAAGGCCACGCTGCTGGCGTTGGCCGACAAGAACGATCTGGGGGTCCACAGCCAATACCTGACCCAGGATATGATGCACCTCTTTTCGCGGGGGGTCATCACCAATCGGCGGAAGGGCTTCAACGAGGGTAAAATGGTGGCCAGTGCCGCCATCGGCGGCGAGGTCCTCTACGAGTTCCTTCACGACAACCCTTCGGTCGATTTCAGGCCGTCCGACTATGTCAACGACCCCGCCATCATCGCCCGACATCATCGGATGGTCTCCATGAACGTGGCCCTGGCCATGGACCTCACCGGTCAGGTAGCCGCGGATGCCCTGCCGCGAACCTATTTCACGGGCGTCACCGGCATCAACGATTTTATCCGCGGGGCGGCGCTGGCCGAGGGCGGCAAATCGATCCTCATGTTCGCCTCGACCTCCGGGTCGGGAGAAGATCAAACCAGCCGCGTCGTGCCCAGCCTGGGCGATACCGCCGTGGTGGTCCCCAGGGGAGACGTCCACTATGTGGTGACGGAATACGGTGCCGTCAACCTTTTCGGGAAAAGCCTTCAGGAGCGGGCCCTGGCCATGATCAGCATCGCCCACCCCGAGTACCGGGAGGAGCTCTTCTTCGAAGCCAAGGAGATGGGACTGTTGAGCGAGGACAGGACCCTCAGCGACTCGATTCACGGCGTCTACCCGGTGAAGCTCGAGGAGGTCCGGGAGATCAACGGGGAGACCGTCGTCATCCGTCCCGCCAAACCGGTGGATGAACGCCGCATCCAGGAGCATTTTTACAATCTCGAACCCGATGACGTCGTCTCCCGTTTTTTCCACGAGAAGCACAGTTTCGTGAGGGACGATCTCGAGGAGATGCTCGAGGTGGACTATGTGAAGGATCTCACCATTGTGGCGGTGGTGGGAGAGTTCGGGTTCGGGAAGGTCATCGCCATGGGGGAATACCTGCTGAATGAGGCGAGCAACATGGCGGAGGTTGCCTTTACGGTGAACAAGGCATACCAGGGCAGGGGTCTCGGCAAACTCCTCATGCGGAAACTGGCCGAGGCTGCCCGGGAAAACGGTCTGGCCGGGCTGTTTGCCTATACCGCCCCCCATAACAGGGGCATGATCAATCTTTTCAAAACGCTGCCCTACAAAATCAAGACGGTGTTCGAGGACGACATGGTGCTGCTTTCCTGCCGGTTTGACACGATGGAGACGTGATGTCCCGCCCCATTTCGGCGGTAATGGTGTTTTTTTAGTTTACATTATCTCATTCTGTAATATCTTAGTGGGTATCTCATTGGTTTGAAAGAATCAGCCGGAGGAATCGCTTATGGATACCCATCTTGTAACGTTTCAACCCCAGAATCGAACGGTAAAGGTCCGGGACGGCGAAAGCCTTCTCCGCGCGGCCATGGAGGCCGGCGTCCACATCAACGCTTCCTGCGGCGGGGAGGGTGTCTGCGGGAAATGCCGGGTGATCATCGAGGCGGGTGAGGTCGAGGGCGGCCTTTCCGAACGCCTCAAACCCGAGGACCGGGAAAAGGGATACCGCCTGGCCTGCCGGGCCTCGGTGATCGGCGACGTCACCGTACGGGTTCCCGTGGAGTCCGTCGTCGATGCCAGTGTTCTCAATATTCCCCCGACGCCCCGGAAAACCGCCCGCGTCAAGACCTTCGATCTGGATGAACTGAAGGAAAAAGGGCTTTTCATTCCCCCTATGGAAAAGGTCTATCTGACCTTGCCGGAGCCCAATGCCCAGGATCATCTGCCGGACGTGACCCGCCTCGTCAGCTTTCTCACCCTAAAAAATCACGAGCATCGACTGGGGGTCGAGTTCCCGGTGATCCGAAAACTGCCGGACATTCTCAGGCGGGAGGGCTTTCAGGTGACGGCCACCCTGGCCCGACCGGTCCGCGAGGACGGCCAGACCGTCATCATCAACGTTCAGCCCGGGGACACCACCTCGGAGAATTACGCCGTGGCCGTCGATATCGGGACCACCACCGTATATGTGCAGCTGATCGATCTCGTTTCGGGGAATGTCCTTGCGGAAGAGGCTGATTTCAACGGCCAGATCAGCTACGGCGAGGATGTCATCTCCCGGATCATGTTCGCCGAGAAGGGGGATGGGCTCATTCGTCTTCACGACGTGGTGACGGAGACCATCAACAAGCTCATCCGAAAGAACGTCAAACGGGCCGGGATCGATCCCGACGGCATTTCGAGCGTCACCCTGGCGGGGAACACGACAATGACCCAGCTCTTTCTCCAGGTCGATCCCCGTTACATCCGGAGATCTCCCTACGTGCCGGCGGCCTCCATCTATCCGCCCATCAAGGCGAAGGACCTCGACCTCGACCTTCCCGACCACGTCACGGCCCTTGTCTACCCCCAGGTTTCCAGCTATGTCGGCGGCGACATCGTGGCCGGCGTCATGGGCTCGGGACTTTACCGGACCGAGGAACTGACGCTTTTCATGGACATCGGTACCAACGCGGAGATCGTGGTGGGAAACCGGGACTGGCTGGCCTGTGCCGCCTGTTCGGCGGGACCGGCTTTCGAGGGGGGCGGCATCGAGTTCGGCATGCGGGCGGCCAAGGGCGCCATCGAGGACTTTTCAATTGATCCCGTTACCTTCGAACCCATGAACCTCACCATCGGAAACGTCCGGCCCAAGGGGATCTGCGGTTCGGGATTGATCAACATCGTCGCCTCGCTTTTCGAGGCGGGGGTCGTCAACCCCAACGGCAAATATGAGCGGAATCTGCCCACGGACCGCGTCCGGGAACGCGAGGGCATCTGGGAGTATGTCCTGGTCCGACAGGCCGATACCCAGATCGACCGGGATATCGTGCTGACCGAGATCGACATCGAGAATCTGATCCGGGCCAAAGGGGCCATTTACAGCGGATGCCAGACCCTTCTCGAGGAGGTGGGGCTCTCGATGCAGGACCTGGACCGGATCTATCTGGCCGGCGGGTTCGGAAGCTACGTGGATCTGGCGCGGGCCATGGTTATCGGCCTCCTGCCCGAAATGGACGCCGACAAGATCACCTACATCGGCAACGCCTCGCTCATGGGCGCCCGGATGAGCGCCTTGACCAACCGGATTCGACGGGACGTGGTCGAGGTGACGCGGAAGATGACCAACTTCGAGCTTTCGGAGACACCGTCCTATATGGACCATTACGTCGCTTCCCTGTTCCTTCCCCACACGGACCTGGAGTTGTTTCCCAGGCTCAAGGCCCGGATCGACCTCAGGCGGTCGGCGGGACGATAGGCGGCGCCGTCAGCCCAGGCGGTGCCGCAACCGGGTGTGGCGCCGCCGGGTCTTGTCGTTCCGAATTCCCATGGCCAGAGCCTTTTTCGTTCCCACCAGGATCACCAGGTTGCGGCCCCGGGTCACCCCGGTGTAGATGAGGTTCCGCTGCAGCAGCATGTAGTGCTGGACCAGCACCGGCATCACCACAACGGGATACTCGGACCCCTGGGACTTGTGGACGGATATGGCGTAGGCCAGGACGATCTCGTCCAGGTCGGCGTAGTCGTAGACGACCTCCCGGCCGTCGAAAGCGATGACGAGCGTCTGATCCTCGGGCGTGATGCGGACGATCCGGCCGATGTCTCCGTTGAAGATCTCCTTGTCGTAGTTGTTCCGGATCTGCATCACCTTGTCCCCCGCCTTGTAGATTCGCTGACCCCGCAGCACCCCCGCTTCTCCGGGGTTGAGGGCCTCCTGAAGCGCGATGTTGAGATTGCCTGCGCCCACGAGGCCCCGGTGCATCGGGGTCAGCACCTGGATGTCGTCCACGGGGTCGAAGCCGAACCGGCGGGGGATTCGCTCCGTGACCAGTTTCAGGATAATGTCCAGCACCGCCTCCGGGGCCTCTTTCCGGATGAAATAAAAGTCCGTTCCAGGGGCGGTGGGATTGAAACGGGGCAGCTCGCCCCGGTTGATCCGATGGGCGCCCACGACGATGTCGCTCTCCCTGGCCTGCCGGAAGATCTCCTCGAGAACGATCACCGGGACCGTACCGGAGGCGATGATGTCCCCCAGCACGTTTCCGGGGCCCACCGAAGGCAACTGGTTGACGTCGCCCACCAGGATCAACGTGGCCGTTGCCGGAACGGCCTTGAGGAGGTGGTGCATGAGGACGGTGTCGATCATGGAGGCCTCGTCCACGATCAGGACGTCGCAGTCCAGGGGGTTTTCGAAGTTCATCTCGAATTCGCCTCTGGCGGGACTGAACTTGAGAAGCCGGTGAAGCGTCTTGGCCGGATATCCGGTGGTTTCCGCCATCCGCTTGGCCGCCCGGCCGGTGGGTGCAGCCGTGAGCATCCGGGCGCCTGCGGCGGTGAAGATCTTGAGAATGGCGTTCACGATGGTGGTCTTGCCGGTGCCGGGCCCGCCGGTGATGACCATGACCTTGCTGTCGACGGCACAGCGGACCGCGCGCTCCTGGGCCTCGGCCAGGCGGATGGCAAGTCGTTTCTGCACCCAGGACAGCGCCTTGTCCGGATCGATGGCCGGAAGGGATTTGGGCACGGCCAGAAGGATCCTGAGCCGGTTGGCGATGCCCGTTTCACAGACGTGAAATTTTGAAAGATAGACGGCCTGGTTGTCGGTTTCGCAGGCGATGGGGAGCTCGTTGAGCGCCTCGATGCGGATCTGTTTGTCGGCTTCGAGGCGGGCCAGGGCATCGACGAGGATCTCGCGGCTCACCGATAGCACCTCCCGGCATTTTTCGATCAGGGGTGCGTATGGATAGTAGACATGGCCTTCATCGGCCAGGCGGTTCAGGACATAGACGATCCCGGCCTCGGCCCGCACCGGGGAATCCTTGGTGAAACCCAGGTTCAATGCGATGCTGTCGGCGGTGATGAATCCGATGCCGAAGATGTCCATGGCCAGGCGATAGGGGTTTTCCCGAACCACCGGAATCGATCGATCCCCGTAGAACTTGAAGATCTTGGCGGCATAGGCGGCGCTGACCCCGTGGGACTGGAGAAAGAGCATCACCTGTCGGATCTCTTTCTGGTCTTCCCAGGCCTTTCGGATCATGGCGATACGCTTTTTGCCGATGCCCTCCACCCTGGCCAGGTCCTCGATGTTCTCCTCGATGATGTCGAGGGACTTTTCCCCGAAGGTGTCGACGATTCTTTCGGCAATGACGGGGCCGACCCCCTTGATGAGGCCCGAGCCCAGGTACTTTTTGATGCCGTAGGTCGTGGCCGGGACCGTGATGTGATAAGCGGCAATCTTGAACTGCTCTCCGTATTTCGGGTGCTGAATCCATTCCCCCGTCATCTTGAGAACGCCGCCCGGCATGGGTGCCGCCAGGTTCCCCACCACCGTCACCAGGTCCTGCCGCCCCCGAACCTTGAGCCGGGCGATGGTGAAGCCGTTTTCTTCGTTGCTGTAGGTGATTCGCTCGATCTGTCCCTGGAGTTCGACCAACATCCTGCGCCGTCCTTTGGGGTTGACGATGAGGCCCGGGTGTCCGGGCCTGTTTTCAGGACCTCTGATATCACATTATCGGGTTTCGGAAAATCCGCAGATGCCGTCCGAGCACAAAAAACTTGCCTTTTGAAGGGGAACATTTTATAAAGATCAGCCATGTCGACGCCGAATTTCAGCCAACTCGAAAAACAGGTCATCGCCGCGACGCAGGGGGATATACCGATTACGGAGCGGCCCTATCTCGCCATCGCCGAACGGCTGGGGGTGACGGAAAAGGATGTGATCGAGACACTTGACGCCCTTACCCGCCGAGGCGTCATCCGCCGGTTTGGCGCCACCCTCAAGCACCAGAGATCGGGGTTCCGGGCCAATGCCATGGTCGCATGGTGTGTGGACGAGGCCCGAATCGACGCGGTCGGGACGAAAATGGCGGCCTTCAGGGCCGTAAGCCACTGCTATCGAAGGGATCCAACGCGAGAGTGGCCCTACAACCTCTACACGATGGTCCATGCGTCGGACGAGGCGGCCTGCCGGGAGATCGCCGGTGAAATGGCCGCGGCCACCGGCGAAACGGAGTACGCTCTGCTCTTCAGCCGCAAGGAGTTGAAGAAGATCTCCATGCAGTACTTTCCGGACCTCCTGTCAACGTCGCCGGAGGACTGATCCCCGTTTCGCGGTGAACGCAAAGCCCCCCCAGATTCTCCTCGTCAACCCCTGGATCCACGACTTCGCCGCCTACGACTTCTGGGCAAAGCCCCTGGGACTGCTCATCCTTGCCGCCCTTCTGCGGGAGCACGGCATGGGGATCTCCTACATCGATTGCCTGGATCGGTTTCATCCCGAGGCCCCGCTCCAGGATCCCTCAGCCCGTCACGGCCGGGGACCCTATCACAAACGCCGGATTCCCAAGCCGCCGGGGTTTTACGACATTCCCCGACATTTCAGCCGCTACGGCATCGAGCCTCCATGGCTTGACGCGGATCTGGAGGCCGTTCCGCCGCCGGATCTGATTCTGGTCACCTCCCTGATGACCTACTGGTACCCGGGAGTCCGGGAGACGATCGGGCGGCTTCGCCGTCGGTTTCCCGGGGTTCCGGTGCTTCTGGGGGGCGTTTACGCCACCCTGTGCAGGGATCACGCAGCAGCGCATGCCGGGGCGGACCGGGTCGCGGCCGGAGACGGCGCGGAAAGCCTGTTCCGCTGGATCGAAGTCCTTACGGGATTTCGACCCCAATGGCGGTTCGATCCCGGAGATCTCGACGCCTACCCCTATCCCGCTTTCGACCTGCAACGAACCATCGGCTACATCCCCTTGCTCACCTCCCGGGGATGCCCGTTTGCCTGCGCCTACTGCGCCTCCCGATATCTGGAACCGCGACGCCGGACACGGCGACCGGAGCGCGTGGTCGACGAGATCCGCTTCTGGCATGATCGTCACGGTGTAACGGAGTTCGTCTTCTACGACGACGCCCTGCTTATCCATCCCGAGCGGCACATCGTCCCCATTCTGGAAGGGGTGATCGCAACCCGGCGTCCCGTCCGGTTTCATACGCCCAACGCCGTACATATCCGGGAAATCGACGGATCCCTGGCAGATCTGATGCTCCGGGCGGGGTTCGAGACACTCCGTCTGGGGCTTGAGACCACGGCCTTTGATCGCCGTTCGGCCCTGGACCGGAAGGTCGATGAACGCCAGTTCCGGGAGGCCGCGGTCTGTCTCCTGCGCGCGGGCTTCGATAAAGACCGTCTGGGCGCCTATCTCCTGGCCGGGCTCCCCGGGCAGCCGATTTCAGATGTCGAACGTGCCGTCCTTACGGTCAAGGCAAGCGGCATCACACCGGTGATCGCCCACTACACACCCATTCCCCATACGGACCTCTGGCCGGCGGCCGTGGCGGCGTCCCGCTACGATATCGAGGCGGACCCCGTCTATACCAACAACGCCGTCTTCCCCTGCATGCCCGAGGGGTTTGCCTGGGAGATCCTGACCCGTCTCAAAAATCTGGTTCAGGAGGGTTGAGCGCCGGTATCCGGCGGCGTCGTTTTATCGCCGAAGGGCGATTCTCCCGCCAGGGTCCGCGGTGCGCCGCGGCGCGCCGTTCCGGGTGATGGGTTCGGGCGGCGGGAACAGCCGCTTCCGCAGCGCCAGTTCGTCCGCAAGTTCACGGATGCGGCGGGAGAGCTGATATCGACCGTCGGCGAAAACCCCGAAATCCCCGCCGCCGGCCATGGCCGAGGCAAATCGAACAGTGTTGGCGTAGAAGAGCCAGCTGTCGCACCAGGTCCGTTCGATCGCCTCGTCAAAGGGGCTGGCCTGCTGCGCGAGACCCTGGGCATATCCCCGCGCCCAGATCTCTTCCATGAGGCGGGTGGCCGTCAGGATGTCGCGGTCGGTCGTTTCGAGGGTATTCTCGAAGCGTTTCCAGTGACCGTCCACCCAGGCCTTGCCGTGGCACCCCAGACAGACCGCCTGGAGGGTACGGTTACGGGTTTCCTGCTCGAGGGGGGCGATCAGGAATTCCGAAGCCGGGGTCCCGTCGAAATCCGTCGGCAGGGGGAGACCGTCCCGGTTTCGGATAATGCTGGTTTCCGGCCGTCGCGGGTGGGGGTGGCTGAAGGGCAGGCCGAAGATCCGCCAGGCAAGGCGATCGCTCATGGCGTGGGTTCTTTGCACGACGGTTTGACCGTCGGTGTTGACCAGAAGGCTCATGTGGCAGGCCCCGCACGTGGGTGCCGTGAAGTCCTTGCCGATGGTCCAGGGAACGGCGGCGAAATCCCAATCGGCGCCTGCGGCGGAAAAAATGTTGCCGTGCTTGCTGGCGGTGTAGACCTTATAGGCCGGAACATCGGGACCGACATGGCATTCCCCGCAGGTGTACGGTTTTCGGGCCGCTTCGATGGAAAAGGCGTGGCGGGTGTGGCAGGCGGCGCAGGAGCCCAGGCTGCCGTCGAGATTGATGCGGCCCACGCCTTGGTTGGGCCACCCGTCGATCCTCGGAAATTCCATCTCTCCCATGTCGGTGTTTCGGGTCTCCATCCCTTTGTGGACGAGGCGGGTACCGTGGCAATACTCGCAGGCTTCGGCCCGGGTGTCCGCATCGGCGGGCTCGTACCGGATGCCGGCGTCGCTCATAACGGGAGTGCCGATGATGCTCAGCTGGAGATCCTGGAACACGGGGTTGTCCACGAGGTTTCCCCGGGCATGCGCCATGATGTTTTCGGCGTATTCGTCGGCTTCGGTGACGTGGCAGACGGCACAGTCCCGGGGACTCACAACGACGTGGATCTCCACCTCGTTGTGGATGAAGGCGTCGGCGTGATGCTCGACGCGCAGGGTATGGCATTCGGCGCATCCCACGGAAACGTATTTCAGGCGATCTGGGATGTCGGTGGCGGAAATCCTGCGAGCGATGGGCTTTTCCCTCAGGGCGTCCCGGGGAGCGACCCGGGCGTGGCGACTTTTCTGCCACTCCTCCACGATGCCCGGGTGGAGGGACGAATGGCATCCCAGGCACGCCTCGGTGGCCTCGCTCACCGGCGCCCGGGCCGAGAGCCCGATCGAAGGCGGCAAGAGAATGAATGCGATAATGAGCCGGATTACGGTGCTTCTCATCATGGTCTTCCCCTCTCCCTTCAGGTTTTTATCCTTGGGCATCACCGCCGGCGACGGACGGCGCCGGGCGATGTCCATTCGGTGGAACTGCGAAAGCCGCCGTAACCGCCACGGTTTTCGGCACGGCCGATATCTTCGACTATAGCCGGTGGCGTGCCGATATCAAAGAAAAAATTGATTCGAACGAGGCGATGGTGTAGATTCGGTGCCCGTTGGGACGATTTTTTCGCAGCTTCGCGCATCCGAACGACAACAATCATGGAGCAGGATTCCAAGATGGGTAGATGGGTTCGAACCGCCCTTATCGCCGTGGTTACGGTTTCAGGGCTGCTGATGCTGGTGCTGGTGGGCGGCGTTTCATATCTCAAGACCCCCCAGGCCCAGAAGCGCCTTCAACAACATGTCGACCGGATTCTTCCGGGGGCCGTGAGGTGGGGAAACCTCGATTTTTCATTGCTGGCCGGCCGTGTCGACATCCGTGATCTGTTGGTGGAAGGCCCCGAACAGGAGCGGCTGGCCGGACTCGATCATCTCCGTATCGACGTCTCCTGGTGGGCGTTGCTGAAGGGCGTGATTGCCGTGAAGGCGGTGCGCGTCGAGGCGCCCTGGGCAGACCTCGCGGTGGATGCCAGGGGCCGGCTCAACCTCATGGGGGCCTTCCCCGAACCGGAGCCCCGGGCGTCGGAACCGGCCGAGACACCCGGTCAGTCCGCCGTCGAGGTGGTCGTCGACCGTTTTCGTCTGACCAACGGCGTGTTTTCATACAAGGATCCCGAAGCGCCTCTGGCCGTTTCGCTGGAAGGCGTTTCCATGCAGATTGACGCCCTGTCGTCGTCGACCCCGGCAGGACGCCTTCGGATCGGCATCGTCGGCGGCGATATCGAAAGTCCGGCCTTCACCGGCCCCATCGATCAATTCGAGGCTGCGGCAGACCTGAACGCCGACCGGCTTTCATCCGTTATATTGGCGCTTTCGGCCGGCAAGACCCATATCCGACTCGCCGGAGCCGTGGATCGACTGGGCGATGATCCGGTTCTCGATCTCACGCTCGATGCGGATCTGGCCCTTGCCGAGATCCGGGACGTGCTTAACCTCGATCCCGAACTGAGCGGCAGCGCGGCGATGCACCTTTCGGCAAAGGGGCCCCTCAGCGATCCCGACGCCGCGGTGAAGCTTGATTATGGCGGCGGTCTTCTGGGCGGCTTTCCCGTGGATCGGATCGATCTGCACCTTTCCTTGGCGGACAGGCATCTCCATATCGCCCCCCTGTCGATCACCTCCCGTCTCGGAACCCTGTCCGTCCAGGGGGACGCCGATCTGACGGCCGCTTTTCCCCGGGGATTCCTGTCGGCGGATCGGGCACTTTTCGCCGTGGGCCTGAAGGGCGATCTCGCCCTTCAGGCGCCTGATCTGGCGGCGCTCCTGTCTCCGGCGGGCATCGAGGGCGTCGCCGGGGGGCTGTCGGCGAATCTTTCCATGAGCGGCAGCCCGGACCGCCCCACGGCGACGCTCGCTGTCTCCGGAAAACGGCTCGTCGCGCCGGGGGCCGTCCTGGGAGATGTTCTTCTCGAGGCCGACCTGGACCAAAGCGGCACCGTCGCGATTTCGACCCTGACGTTGAAGAACAGGGGGTCCCGGGCGACCGTCCGAGGCAGCATCGCCCTCCTGGAGAACCGTCCGGGCGACGTCCCCAAGGTCCGTCCGGATTTGCCGGTGGATCTCGCCCTCGCTCTCGAAAACGTTGCGCCGGGAGACTTTCTTGAAATCGGAGATATCAAAGGCCGGTTCGCCGGCACCGTCAAGGCCGATGGCCCGGCGCGTTCTCCGGACCTGCGGGCGGACATTTCGGGTGAAGGGCTTGCCGTGGGATCCAACCGCATCGGTGACGTGGATGCCCGGATCACGATGACCGAGGGACGGGTTGGACTGTCGCCCGTTGCGGTGGTGAACGGAGAATCCCGCCTGACCCTGACCGGCACTGTCGGGGTCATGACGCCCGGGACCGGGGCCTTTTCGGATGACCCGACCCTCGACATCCGACTTTCAGGCGACCCCGTTCGTCTGGAGGATTTTGTCGACGGCATGACCGGCACATTTTCTCTCGCGGGTGAGATCGGGGGGAGCGTCGCCCGGCCCCGGGGGACGATCACCGTGGACGGGGGACGGCTGGAACTTGGCGACCAGCCCCTGGACGGCGTGACGATGAACGCCCGGATGGACGGGGGGACCATCCGGCTCGACCGGTTTCGGGTGGCCGTGACCCCGGAAGAGTTCCTCGACGGACAGGGCATCATCGATCTCGACCGGTCCACCTACGAGATGCGCGTGACGTCGACGGGGATTTCCCTGGGCAGCATTCCTGCGGCAGGCGGCCCCGACCGCCTCGCCGGTACGGTCTCCCTCGATCTTTCCGGCAAGGGGTCCTTCGCGGATCCGCGGGCCGAGGGGCGCGTGGCCATGACGGATATCCGGATCAACCGGAAGCCGATGGCGGATTTTCGCATCCAACTGGCTCTCGCGGATCGCACGGCACGCATCTGGGGACGGCCGGGGTTTGACCTGAACGGCCGGTATCATCTGGACCGGAAGACGTTTTCCGCGGTCCTGGGCTTTGACCGAACCGACCTGGCGCCCTATTTCCGGATCGCGGGGTTGGACGACCTGACGGGACGCATCGACGGCACCCTCACGGCCGAGGGGAAAAGCGACGCTTGGGAGACGATCCGGGTCGCGGCAGACCTGCGCGACCTGAGCCTGGTGAGCGGGGGGCGGCCGTTGCTGGCCGGCCGGCGGATCGAAGCCCGTTTCGAGGAAGGGCGTTACACGCTGCCGGCTACGGAGATTCGCCTGCTGGAGGACGGCCGCATCACCCTGAAGGGCGCCGGGGACCTGGCCGGAAGGCTGGCGCTGAGCGCCGACGGCCGTATTCCCCTGGCGGTGATCCGACCTTTCCTGGATGCGGAAAGCGATCCCCAGGGGGTGATTCTCCTGGCGGCCGAAATGTCGGGAACCCTCGAAAAACCGGAACTTCAGGGCCGCCTCACCCTGGATCGTCTCGGCATGAACCTCCCGGGGCTGGATCAGCGCCTCCATGACGTGACGGGCCGGGTTGTCCTGTCGTCCGGAGCACTGTCGCTGGAAAATGTGACGGGCCGTATCGACGACGGAAGCTTTGGCCTGGACGGGCGTGTCGACCTCGAGGCATTTGCGCCGGTAAGGGTGGATCTCCAGACCTCGGCCCGGAGACTCCCCATCGAGATTCCCGACACCTTGAGCCTGCTTTTGGACAGCCGGTTGAACCTGAGTGGAACCCCTGAAAAATCCATGCTTTCGGGAGAGATCGTTCTTCTGGAAGGTCGCTACACCAGGGATGTCGAACTCAACCTCCTTCAGGGCATGACGACGAAGACCCGTGAGACGGCCCCTGAACCGGACGCGGGGGAGACCCCGTTCCTGAGCGATATGGCCCTCGATATCGTCGTCAAACGCCGGGAACCTTTCGTGGTGGAGAACAATGTGGCGGACATGCGCCTCAGTCCGGATCTCCGTGTGCTGGGCACGGCCCAGCGTCCGGTGATCAGCGGTCGGGCCGCGGTGGACGAAGGGGTGGTCACCTATCAGAAGCGGGCTTTCGAGATACGGAGAGGGGTTGTCGACTTCCTCAATCCTTACCGGACGGAACCCACAATCGAGATCGAGGGAGAGGTCGAGGTGCGGGACTGGATCGTTACGCTCAAGATCGGCGGGACGCCGGATAATCTGAGATTCGAGCTGACATCGAATCCCGCGGAAGAGCACGGGGACATCATCTCGCTTCTGGTGTTCGGAAAGACCCTGAAGGAGATGCGTCGGGATGACGGCGGTTCGGGCTTCTCCGCCCGTGGGATGCTGGGGGAGATTCTCTCGGATTCCCTATCGTCGGGTGTCAGAGACGCCACCGGCCTGGACATCGTCGAGGTGGAATTGAGCGAGGCCGGAAACGGCGGTGACGCAGAGGACATCAAGGTAACCCTGGGCAAGGAACTTTCCCGACGGATTACAGTGAAATACGGCGCCGACATCAAAAATGGCGTGACCGTCCAGAAGGTGATTTCGGAATACAGGATTCTGGAGGAGCTGATGGTGAGCGCTTTTCAGGATACGGCGGGCAATTTCGGCGGCGCCCTGACCTTCCGGATGGAATTCCGGTAATGCATGACGCGTCCTTGCGTCGGGAAAGGGAATCATTGATACCCAGAATGCTGTTGATTGGCGTTGCGCTGCTCTTGATCCTGGACTCGGCTTCCGCACCTGCGGCGGACCCGAACGGCAACGGCCGTCTTCCGGCCGGAGAGGGACCCATCGTTTCAGGGATCGATATCGAGATCGAGGAGGGCCGGGGGGATACGGCCCGGTGGGAATCCATGGCCAGGGGCATGATCCTGGTGAAGGCGGGGGAGCCGTTTTCAGAGGCCGCGCTTCAGAAGAGCCTTGCGGCGCTGGATGACTCCGGGATGTTCGAGGCTGTTCACGTTCCAGACCCCGATTGGACGGCGGACAAGATCGTGCTGACCTTCCGGTTGACGCCCTTTTTCAGGATCCGGGCGATCCAGGTGGCGGGGGCGTTTCCCGTCTTCGATCGGGAGGTGCGGAATGCCCTCACCTTCCATTCCGGCGGCAGTTATGACGCTGAAAGGATTCCGGCCGAGGAGGCGTCGGTGGTCGATCTCTTCAAAAGCCAGGGCTACATCGCGCCGGTGGTGCGCATCACGGCGGAACCGAGCGAAACGGCGGGGATCGTGGACCTCCGGGTAAGGATCGATAAGGGCCGGTACTTCCGGCTCGAAAGCTTTGCCGTCGACGGCAACCGCGCTTTTTCCGACTTTCGGCTCAAATTGAGGACGGACGCATGGAAAAAATCGCTCCTTTTCGGGGGCGTCACCCGATTCGTTCGGAAGGATCTCGATGAAGACGTGCGGGAGCTTGTGAAATTCTATCGTGCCAAAGGCTATGCCGACGCGGCGGTGGACGCCCGTGTGGCCAGAGACGTCGAGACGGCGGCAGTTGACGTATGGCTGGCGGTGGAGGAAGGGCCGCGATATGACGTTTCGTTCGAGGGGAACGATGCCTACTGGGCCTGGTGGACCCTGCGCCGGGATCTCGCCCTTTCAACCGGAAACCGAAACGATGCGGGCCTCAAAAAAAGCCTGCGGAACATCCGCAATCGCTACCGAAGCGACGGATATCTCGACAGCCGCGTGACGACGACCGAATCGCTTTCCGGGGAGGCCTCCGAAAAGCGGCGGGACATCCGCATCCTGATCGACGAAGGCCCCCGGTCCGTTGTCGAGCATATCGACATCGAAGGGAACACCACCTTTGACGACGACAGGATACTGAAACAGATGCTGACGCGGACCCCGGGCCTCCTTGCAGACGGCGAATACGATCCGCGGCGGCTCAAAGACGATATCGGCGCCGTCAAGGCCCTCTACCTCCGGGAGGGATTCCTGAAGACGACCGTGGCGTGGAAGATGGATTGGCAGGCCGGGACGGAAACCGCCGACGGCGACGACAGCGGGGACGGTAAACGCTACGGCCGTCTGGCCATCACCATCGACGAGGGGGTTCAAACCCGCGTATCTTCCCTGTCGATCACCGGTGTGTCCGTGGTCTCCCTGGAGACCCTCGAGACGGTCCTTCTCCTGAAGCCCGGCGAACCCTACCGGGAGTACCTGCTCAAAACCGATGAAGACACCATCACGGGCATTGTCGCGGAAAAGGGGTATCCATACGTTCAGGTCAAGGGTTCGGCCGCGCTCTCTTCCGACGGCACCGGCGCCCACGTCCGCTATACGGTTTCGGAGGGCGGATACGTGGGAGTGGGGCGGATCCATTTTACGGGGAATTTCCGGACGGTGGAAGAGATTCTCCGGAATGAACTGGAGATCCGGCCCGACGGGCCTTTTTCGGCCCGGAAGATCCTGGAAAGCCGTCGGAACATCCAGAACATGGGGGCCGTCGACTCGGTTCGTTTCAGGTTTCCCGGGTTGCAGGAGCGGGCGGAGACGGTCGATCTGATCGTAGAGGTGGAGGAGGAACCGCCTTACTGGATGGAATTCAGTCTGGGGTACGACACGGAACGACACTTTTTTGCCGCAGCCAGGGGCGGAGACCGCAATTTCCTGGGACGGAACCAGGACCTGAGGGGCGGCATGGAGATCAGTCAGATCGGCTATCGCCTGGAGGCCGCCTTTACGGAGCCCCGTTTCCGGCAGAGTCGGATTTCCGCCACAAGCACCGTGTTCGGCGAAAAACGGGAGGCGTTCAACCAGGATTTCGGAACCCGCAACTTCGGCGTTTCCCAGGTGTTCAGCCGTCGGCTGCTGGACGGGGCGCTGGATCTCGGACTGGCTTTCAGCCTGGAACGGCGGGAACAGTATATGCGCGGCGGCAGCCCGATTCCGGAGGGCGACGAGGAACTCTACAGGACGCGAACCGTCCTGGTCGGGACACCCTCGGCCGTTTACAATACGACCGATTCCTTTGTACGACCCACCCGGGGGGTATTCGCCTCTTTCCACGTCGATCTGTCCAGAGGGCTCCAGGAATCCCTGGACGATTTTCTGAAGTATCGATTTGAAACCCGTTATTACAAGACGCCGGTGGATCGCCTGACCTTTGCGATTCGCGGCATGTATGGCTATATTTACCCCTATGGATCCGACAGCGTCGTCCCGGACGACCAGTTGTTCTATCTGGGGGGGACCGCCACCGTGAGGGGGTTTGACGAAAACCTTCTGCGGATCGATGCCGACGGCAGGGCCGTGGGCGGTCGGGAATCCCTTCTGGGAAACCTCGAGGTCCGCTATGACCTGGGGATGAACCTCGAAATGGCGGCCTTCTATGATGTGGGCCGGATTGGTCGCGCCGGCGGCTCGGGCGGCTCGGACGATCTGCGGTCTTCCGCGGGCCTCGGTCTCCGATACATCACCCCCATCGGCGCCGTCGGTATCCTGTACGGCTGGAAACTGGACCCGATGGCGGGAGAGGATGCGGGGCGTCTTCACTTTTCCATCGGTTACACCTTTTGACGTCTCGGGCAGCCCCGACCCGGGTGAAAGGCAACAGATGAGGAGGTACCGTTATGTCGGTTCTGATGGAGTTGGCCATTTTTCCGACGGACAAGGGCGGGAGTGTCGGCGCGGCGGTCGGCCGGGTCGTCGAAATGATCCGGGACAGCGGCGTCGTTTATCAGGTGACGGCCATGGGAACCCTTGTCGAGACCCCGACCCTGGCGGAGGCCCTGGACATCGTCCAGCGTGCCCATGATGTTCTGGCGGGCGATTCATCCCGTATTTACGCCACCGTCAAACTCGATATCCGCAAGGGGGATACCGGACGCATTTACGGCAAGGTCCGATCCGTCACGGACAGGATCGGCAGCGTCAATACGTGACGCGTTCGTGCTATTTCAAAAAAGGAGGCATCATCATGACGAATCGAGGATTTCTTTCGGTAATCGCAATTATTGTCGTCGTTCTTGCCGCGGGTTTGGGAGCCGGTTTGGCCGGCGGTCCCAGGGAGATGGGGGGGTGGGAGATCGACGGCCCCTACAACCAGCTTTACAAAAACAGCGAACGGGACCGGCTCAAAGGAACGGTGGAGGGCTTCTCCGAAGTGGTGCCCCTGGCCGGCATGTCCCCGGGGACGGCGATGATCCTCAAGGACGAAGACGGCGATCGGATCGAGGTTCATCTGGGGCCGAAATGGTTTGTGGACCCTGACGGGATCGGGATACGAAAAGGGGATGAGGTGAAAATCAAGGGGGCCTGGGCTGAAATCGAGGGGCGGGACCTCTTTATCGCCGCCAAGGTGAAACGGGGTGAATTTGATGAGTACAAGATTCGACGGACCCGGGACGGCTTCCCCTTCTGGTGTATGAGCGACGAGGAGCTTGCCCGTGAAAGAGCCGGCGAATAGTGCCGCGATCCTCGGGAAAGGCTCCTGCCGCGGCCGGCGCTCCCTGGGTTTCGCCAAGGCGCCGGCCATAATGCATTGTCAAAACAATCGGAATTTGTTATCAATGGATCGAATTCCGGTGCCCATTGTCCGGACGACAACGTGACGGGCGCCGTCACCCTTTCGAGGAGGATCCGTGTGGGCGACAAGAAACGGATCATCATCATCGATGATCATCCCCTGTTCCGGGAAGGATTGAAAACCATTCTGGGGAGAAGCGACCGCTACGACGTGGTTGGGGAAGCGGGGAACGCCGATCTGGGGCTGAAAACCGTCAAAGAGATCAAACCCGACCTGGCCATCGTGGACATTTCCCTTCCCGACCGGAACGGGATCGAGCTTGCCCGGGACATTCTGAAGTGCTCGCCCGATACACGCGTACTGATGGTCAGCATGTATTCAAAGATCGATTATATCGTTCGCTCCTTCCAGGCGGGCGCCGCCGGATATCTGGCCAAGGAGTCGGCCGCGGATATGCTGATCAAGGGGATTGAGCACGTTCTCAACGGCGACTATTTCATGGACGCGAAGGTTTCTGAAAAAGTGGTCAAGAAGCTCGCCGAACTGCCTGAAAAGAAGATAGCCGTCAGTACGGACGGCTATGAGTCCCTGACGCCCCGCGAGCAGGAGGTGATGACCCTCCTGGGGGAGGGGTATTCCGCCACGCAGGTGGCTGAAAAACTTTTCATCAGCCCCAAGACGGCCGAGAACCATCGGGCCAACATCATGCGAAAGCTGGGCCTGCACAGTACGATCGAGCTGATACGGTATGCCGCCAAGATCGGGATCATCGACGTAGATCTCTGGAAGGAATAGCCTTCGGAGCGGTGTTTTCTGCCCGATAGCCCTCCGCTCTTTATGGGAGTCGATCCCGACCGGGACATTCCCCTACCGAAAATGATGCCTTTCCCCTATGGACAAACCGATTCGATAATCGATAGGTATTACTATCTTCAATTTTCGACTTTCAAAAGCCGGGAATGTCCCACGGATTGCTTACTTTTGTTCATGCTCCGCTGAAGTTTGTTCCGGGGGCCTGAAAACACGCCGACGCTCAAGCCGCCCGAGCGGCTGATGATTCACGACGCTCAAACGACGCGTGAGCGCCTCGTGCAAAGGGCTTCGTCATTATCCCCGACATTACTGCTTCCCGGTCAACATTGTGAAAGCCGGAAGTTGATTGGTGCTGTGAACCCATCCTGATATGCCGAGAAAACATGGAAAAATCGATCGAAAAAAAGGTTCGTCCGGAAGAGGGATGCAAGGCGTCGATAGAGGTCAACTATTTCAATATGCCGGTGGGAACCACCAGCTGGACCTTCAGCCATTGGGGGGAAGGGGTCTGTTTCCAGTCCACCCGGCCGTTTGAGATCGGATCGACCGTATGGATCCGTTCCCGCAGAGCCAAAGCGGGCGTCGCCGGCAACAGGTTGCCGCCGATGAATGCACTGGGCCGGGTGATGTCGTGCAGGGAGATGCCGGGAACGATGCCCTCCAGATACGAGGTCAGGGTCCGATATTTTCTTCCGGAATACTGAGACGGCTGTGAAGGGTGCAGGGTTTTTCCCAAGTCCTGCTGTGTCGGCAGGTCGCCGGAGGGATATCACCTGCATCGGCAAGTACGGCGACGTCATCAAACCTCGGCGGGGGGTGTCGGTTTCATGCGGCGATGACGTGACGCCTGCAGGCCCCGTGCCGATCCCGGGGAAGGAAATGGCTGCCGGTGAGCGCTTTGGTTTGCCGAAAGCGGCCTTTCCGTGCTATGGACGAATCCGGAAAAAGGAGGTCCATGCATGGGCGTTGAAGAAAAACTGGCGGTGCTCGATCACATCTATCGGGTGTACGAGGGGTTTATCGCCGAATATGAGACCGCATGCCGAAAGGGATGCGCCCGATGTTGCACGCGAAACGTCACCCTGACCACCCTTGAAGCCTATGCCCTGTCGGTCCGTCTTGTTGACGAGGGAAGAGCCGACTTTTTTGAGAAACTTCGGGGGGCGATCGACCTGCCCCGGTTTATCCCCCGGGTGACGACCAACGCTCTGGCGGAAATCTGCATCCGGGGGGAGGATCCCCCGGAAGAAGCGAGCGATCCGGATTGGGGTGCCTGTCCGTTTCTGGAAGAGGGGGAGTGTCCGGTCTACGCCGTGCGCCCCTATGGATGCCGGTGTATGGTTTCGGCACTTCGGTGCGATGATACCGGCTTCGCGGAGATGGATCCGTTCATTGTGACGGTCAACAATGTGGTCCTGCAGTACCTCGAGCATGTGGATCGGGACGGCTATTCCGGCAACCTGACCGATCTTCTCCTTTTTTTCGCATCGGCGGATAACCGTCGACGATATCGGGCGGGCAGCCTTGGCCCCCCGCCCGAAGGCCTCATCCGAAACCGGCCGATCCGCGCGCTCATGGTCCCGCCCCGACACCGACAGAAGATGCTTTCCTTCATCGAAAGCCTTCAAAAGGTGCCATCCAACCTCCCCTGATCGCCTGTCCGTGTTTTTCAACGACGGCACCCCCGTCACCGTCGGGGCTTACAATCCCAGGAGTTTTCGGGCATTCTCTCCGCAGATGTCGGCCCGATCCTCGCTGGAAAGGTCCGTTTTATCCATGTCGCTGAAATAGCGGCCGGGCTTGAGAAGCGGATAGTCGGTGCCGAAAAGGATCTTTTCCTGGCCGGCCATCTGACCCGCCATGGGATAGATGTCGATGTCATAGAGAAAGGGGGAGGCCGCCGTGTCGAACCAGACGTTCCCGAGGGTCTCCTTGACCTCGCGTTTCAGGAGGTTGTAGAAGAAGATGCCGCCGCCCCAGTGGGCCAGAACGATTTTGTTTTCGGGAAAGGTCTGGATCATCCGATAGATTTGGGCGAGGGTGTTGGGACTTTTACCGGGGTATTGGTGACCGACGGGCTCGTTGGTGTGAATGAGAATCAGGCGGTCGTGGTCGCGGCAGAGGGCCATGACGGGCTCCAGCGCGCTGATGCACGTCTCGTCGATTCCCGAGGTGTAAAACGCCAGTTCTCCGACGCCGTGCAGCCCGGCGCCAAGGCATCGCTCGGTCTCATCGGCCGCCTTCGGGTTCAGCGCATCGAAACAGGCGAGGCCGATGAACCGGTCCGGGTATTTCAGGACCGTCTCGATGATGTAGTCGTTCTCTCTTCTGAAGGTGTCTGCATCCTGCCAGGGGAAGCCGAAGATTACCGAGCGGTCGACGCCTTCCTCGTCCATCATCCGCAGGGTGTCCTCTGCGCTCACCAGCCGGGATTTGGGAGAATCGTAGAGGAGTTTGAACGCCGGTTCCGATGGAAAAAAGGCGGATCGATTCTGTCGGATTTTTTCGGAAAAGATGTGTACATGAAAATCAATGATCATGTCGTGCCTCCGCATAGAGGGGGTCGTCGGATGAAAAATGCCTTTGACTTTTTGGGGATTCACTTTTATTCAGGGAATTGCCGATTGATAGAATAGGAACAAACGCGGCATTAGATCAAGTATAAATTTCGAGTCGCGGCACTTTCATGAAGGAGGATGCATGTGGTTTGACAGACCCGGCAGGGAAAACACGGACAGAACCTTGGAACTGGCATACGAGCGGGGCAAAGCCCTGGGGATCGAGGAGATGGTGGTGGCCTCCACGAAAGGGGAGACCGGATTCAAGGCACTCGAGATCTTCAAGGGGTTCAAGGTAGTGGTGGTGACGTATCACTGCGGGTTCAAAGAGCCGTTCAAGAGTATCATGCCCGCCGATGTGAAGAAATCGCTGATCCAAAAGGGCGCTGCGGTGGTGGCGGCCACTCATGCGCTTTCCGGGGTGGAACGGGCCGTCGCCAACAAACACTCGGGCATTTATCCCGCACTTCTGATTGCCGACACCTTGAGGCTCTTTGGCCAGGGGGTCAAGGTGGCGGTGGAGGTTTCGATCATGGCGGCGGATGCCGGCGCCCTGTCCGGCGGGGACATCGTCGCCGTCGGCGGCACCGGCAAGGGGGCCGACGCGGCGGTGGTTCTGAAGCCGGCCAATCAATCGGATATGTTCGACATTCGTATTCGGGAAGTGATCTGCAAGCCTCGGGATTTCTGACCATCTCCAAGGCCAGGCCTCGTGAGGGGGGAGGACGGCATGTTTTTTCTGATTGGCGGCATCACGCCAAGGATCAAGGTCCTGGACGAAAAGCCCGTGATATGTCCGGTGTGCGGTCTGGCCCAGGCCTATCACAAGCGGGTGGACTATTGGTTGAATCTTTTTTTCATTCCTGTCGTCCGAATCCGGAAGGGGGAACCGTTTTTGATGTGCGAGCGATGTGAACGGCAGATCCATGAGATGGGGGAAGAATATCTGGCCGCTGTCGATCGGATGAACGCCCGGTGCCGGTATTGCGGCAGAGCTCTCCATCCCGAATTCCGCTACTGTCCTCATTGCGGAAAAGCCGTGTCGACGCCTTCCGGCGCTTCGACCCCTGAATCCTGACCGGAACCTCGAATGGATCAATCTCCGAAAGCACCCGCTTCGCCGTCAGTGGAACGTCATGTGGTCCTGGTAGCGCCGGAGGTCCATTGGAACACCGGAAATATCGGAAGGACCTGTCTGGGGGCCGGGGCGTTCCTCCACCTGGTCAAACCCCTCGGATTCTCCCTGGCGGAGCGGGAGGTGAAGCGGGCGGGTCTCGATTACTGGCCCAGGGTTCGGTTGTCGGTCTGGGAGTGTTTTGAAGAGTTCCTGGCGGCCGCCGCACCGTCTTCCGCGGAAATGGCGCTCTTCGCCAAAAAGGGATCGCGGCCTTTCTGGCACATGACGCCGCCGCAACGGTTCTTTCTGGTTTTCGGCGCCGAGACCCGGGGCCTGTCACCGGACATCCTCGCCCGCTATCCCGCCAACACGTATCACATCCCCATCACCCGAGAGGTGAGGTGCCTCAATCTTTCCACCAGTGTGGGCATCGCCCTTTACGAAAGCCTGCGGACCGCTTCCCCCTTTCACGCCTGGTCCTGAGTCCGGGGTCGGCCCCTTTCAGTCAAAAATTCGAGGATCCGGTTCCGCATCGTTTCCAGATCATGGGGCGGCACCCACCACACTTCGGGGTCGGCCCTGAACCAGGTGTATTGTCGCTTGGCATACCTTCGGGTGTCCCGCTTGAGGGTTCTCACGGCTTCGGCCCAGGTTGTCCGTCCTTCGATGAAATCGGCCATGTGACGGTATCCGATGGATTTCATGGATTTGAGCTGCGAAGGGTATCCCAGTTCGAGAAGCCCACGGACTTCTGCCGCCAGGCCCATAGCGAGCATAATGTCCACGCGCCGGTCGATGCGCTCGTAAAGCGCCGACCGTTCCATCTCCAATCCGATTTTGAGGGTCCGGAAGGGGGCGTCGCCGAATCGATGCGTCGAATGATGGTCGGAGAGGGGTTTCCCCGTCGTTTCAAAGATCTCGATGGCCCGAATGATCCTGAAGGCGTCGTTGGGGTGGATCCGTCCGGCGGTTATGGGGTCACGCTCCTGAAGCCGACGGTGAAGCGCCGGGGCGCCCATCCGGTCCACCTCCTGTTTGAGCCGTTCGCGGAGTGCCGGGTCGACGGGTTTGGCGCGGAAGATGCCCTGGGTCAGGGATTTGATGTAGAGGCCCGTGCCGCCGGTGACGATGGGCAGGGCGTTCCGGGCGACCACCGCCGCGATGACGGCTCGGGCCTCTCGCGCATAGCGGGCGGCATCGAACGGTTCGTCCGGATCCGCGATATCGATCAAGTGGTGCGGCGCGGCGGTTCGTTCTTCAGGCGTCGGTTTCGCCGTACCGATATCCATGTGCCGGTAGATCTGCATGGAATCGGCGCTGATGATTTCGCCGTGGAAGATCCGGGCCAGCGCTATCGCCGTCGCGGTCTTGCCGATGCCGGTCGGGCCGCAGATGACGACGATATCCGGTTTTTTCCGATGCGAATTCATGGCGGACTGGTCTCCTGACACAAAAGCCGTGGAGGGCGCCGCTGCAGCAATCCGGTGATCAGTCGCCGCCTCGAGCCCGTTCGTAAAGACCCTGGCGCCGGTTGGGCAGAAAGAATCGCATCTTGTGGCCGCGAACCCGTTCCATGGCGGCCGCTGAAAGGTCGGCCAGGAGCATTCCTTCCCGTCCGCTCAGGTCTTTTCCGATGATGTTGCCGGAAGGATCGATGGCCAGGGCGATTCCCGGAAAATAAAGTCCGTTGCTGTTTTCTCCGGCCTGGTTGCAGGCGATGACAAAGAGGCTGTTGTCGAAGGCCCGTGCCGGCAGGTGGCGCCGCCATGACCGGTATTTCTCCTCGGGGGTGCCCCGGGGGGAGGCATGAGGCATGAAAATGACGTCGGCACCTTTCTGGGCCATCAGCGTGGACAGGTCGGGAAAATGAGCATCGTAGCAGAGCTGAATCCCGAACCTGATCTCCGCCAACTCGAACACGGGTACCGCATTCCCCGGTGTAAAGACCCCCTGCTCGGGCGGCGCGATGTGAACCTTGCGATAGACGCCGAGCCCGCCGTCCGGGAAGGCCGCCAGGTGGCTGACAAACAGCGCGCCCCTGTCCCCCTTTTCGGCCATGCCGGCCAGGATGACGATGTCCTCCCGCCGGGCGAGACGGGAGATCGCCTCGCTGACGGGGCCGGGCACCGTTTCCGCGACGGTCTTGATGTCGGGGCGGCTGCTGTACCCGCAGATATTCATCTCGGGAAAACAGATAAGGTGGGCCCCCCTGGATCTGGCTGCCAGAACCATCTCCGTCATCCGCTCCATATTTTTCTGGATATCGGGGGCGGCGGAATGGAATATGGCCGCGGCGATGCGAATATCTTTCATCTAGAGATCGAAGTGGGCTTTTATCTTGTAAACGGCGGTGGCCGGAAGGTTGATGATCTCTTTCACGCCGGTGACATCGACGATCTCCCGGAGATGCCTTTCGATTTCAGACATGGACGGGGCGATAAAGGTAAACCATACATTGAAGTCGCCGTCCCGTGTATAATTGTGGGTCACCCCGGGGTAACGATTGACGGTTTCCGCGAAAAGCGCGTGCCGGTCCTCCGGAACCTTTGCGGCACAGAGCGTACTCACGAAGCCGAGCTTGCGGGGGAAAAAGTTGGCGCCGATTCTCCGGATGATGCCGCATGCCTTGAGACGCCGCAAGCGACGGATGACCTCCGCTTCCGGAATGCCCAGTTCCGCTCCGATGTCGGCATAAGGGTTGGGGGATATGGGGAAGTCGGATTGTATCCGGTTCAGGAGCCGGCGATCCGTGGCGTCCATTTCGTCGATCGGCGCCGCATCGGACACGGGCGTATTCGGGAGATTCGCTTCAGCACCCGGAATCGACCTGTTCGCCGAACCGTTCATACCGTCATTCCCCGTTTGCCGTACCGCCGGAGGCGTTGCGGATTCATCCATGGTGTCCTCCTTTCAGAAAATTGACATGCAGATTCCGGTTTCGCGGTCCGTCGAACTCGCAGAAGAATATGCCCTGCCACCGACCCAGTATCAGGCGACTGTTCTCGATGGTCAGCAACTCGGAAGCCCCCACCAGAGTCGATTTGACGTGGGCCGGTGAGTTGCCCTCGAGATGGCGGTAGGCCGCATCCCAGGGAATCACCCGGTTCAGGACCATCAGGATATCGTCTTTTACGGTGGGGTCGGCGTTTTCGTTGATAGTCACCGCCGCAGTCGTGTGCGGCACATAGAGCATGCAGAACCCGTTGTCGATGTTTTCGACCGCAACGGCCTTTCGCACCGCTTCGGTGACGTCGATAAGCTCGGTTTTCTGATTGGATCGGATCGAAAGGATCATGGGGTCCGCCTCTTTGGTGGCGCCATCACGGAAATCGCATGGGTGCCGGGTTCTTATTGACTTCGACCGCCTTTTTTTGTATAGGAACAGACGATGGATGTCAATATGAATTGTAATATTTTCAAGAAGCTATAATTTAGTGTCCAGGGTAATGGTTTTTTTGTTAAATTTTCTTGAAATCAATTTTGATGTTGACAATTCCGAATCATAAATATAAACATCCTACATAAAAAATTACCATCAGGCGATATACATATACGTATATGGAGTTGAAGTATCGTTCAAACATTAGAAGAGGGGGTTTTTTGAATGGCAACAATCGAGTTTAAAGGCAAAGAATTTGACGTTGACGAGGATGGTTTCATCACGGATTACAAGCAGTGGAACCAGGAGTGGGTCGAGTACGTTAAGGAGCAGGAAGGTATCGACGAGTTGACCGACGAGCATCACCTGGTCGTAAAAGTCCTCCAAGAATACTATGAGAAAAACGGTATCGCCCCCATGGTCCGGGTTCTTTCCAAGCTGACCAAGATGAAGCTGAAACACATCTATGAGCTCTTCCCGTCAGGTCCGGGCAAGGGCGCCTGTAAGATGGCGGGTCTGCCGAAGCCGACCGGCTGCGTCTAATCGACGTCCCGGTTTTCGCTTTTTCGTTCGATCGTAAATGGGGTGATGAAAATCACCCCATTTGTGTTGGGGCGCCGGGTATCCATCCGTCCCGATTTTTCCGTCATGCCCGTTTTCGGCGTCTTCAACCTCGCCGCCCACCCTTTTGGACAACGCTTTCCCTATCCGTTTCCCGCCGGCTTGATTTCCTCCCCGAATTCCGTTAAGACTGGATCCGTACGATCTTCCATCGGTTTTAGCGGTACTTGACCATTGAGGCCCCGTCCGCAAGGGCGATGCCGCGGAGAAAATGACATGAACGATATCGTCCCGGCCGTCTCATTGGCCTTCATCCTGGCGGGGGCCGTTCTGGCGGGGGGGTTCAGCATCGACGCCGTCAAGCGAAGGGTGTCGGTCCCGCAGATGAGCGGCATCCTGGCGCTGGCGCCCCTGGGTGCGCTGGGGGCCGTTCTGTCGAGGATCCCCGATATTCTGGAGGGCGCCGTGCTCACCTGGCGATTCTCGTGGCTCCCGTCCATCGGGGTGACGTCGGGCTTCTATGTCGACGGCCTTTCCGCGCTCTTCGCCGTTATCATCACCTTTATCGGGGTGTTGATCATTGTTTACGCGGGGCAGTATTTCAAGGGAGATCCGGGGGCCTGGCGATTTTTTTTCTATCTGCTGCTGTTCATGGGGGCCATGCTGGGGGTGGTGATGGCCGGAGACGTGATAACGCTGTTCGTCTTCTGGGAAGGGACCGGCATCACCTCCTTTCTTCTGATCGCCTACGATCCCTCCCGCCCCGATGCCCGCAATAGCGGATTCAAGGCTCTCGTCATTACGGGGGCCGGAGGCATCGCCCTTTTGATCGGGCTGCTGCTTGCAGGCGATCTTTCGGGGGGTACCGAGTGGGAAGTGATTCTGAAAGGGGGAAACCGCTTGAGAGAGAGCCCCACGTACCCGCTCGTCCTCGGGCTGACGCTGTTGGGGGCGTTCACCAAGAGCGCCCAGTTTCCTTTCCATATCTGGCTTCCCCAGGCCATGACGGCGCCGACGCCGGCGAGCGCCTATCTGCACTCGGCCACCATGGTCAAGGCCGGCATATACCTCATGGCCCGGATGAATCCGGTCCTGGGGCAGACGGAGTTGTGGTTCTGGCTGCTGACCGTCTTCGGCATGACAACCATGGTCATCGGGGCCTACCAGGGCTTCAGACAGAACGATATCAAGGCCTTGCTGGCCTACTCGACCATCTGCCAGCTGGGCATTCTCACCATGATGATCGGCCAGGACATCCCCATCGCCTTCAAGGCCATGGTCGTGGGCGTGGCCGCGCATGCCATGTACAAAAGCGCCCTGTTTCTGGTGGCGGGCATTCTGGATCATGAAACCGGGACCCGGGATATCCGCCGCCTGGGCGGGCTTTGGCGACGGATGCCCGCAACCTTCGGGATCGCTCTGGTGGCCGCTCTATCCATGGCAGGACTCCCCCCCCTCTTCGGGTTTCTCGCCAAGGAGACCCTTCTGACCGCTACCGTCCATCCTTCCGTTCCCGAAAACCTGGCCTGGGTGTTGCCGGCCTCGACGGTGATTGCCGGCGCATTGATATTGGCCCAGGCGGGGATGCTCATATGGGATGTTTTCTGGGACCGTCCAAAGGATTCGACCGTTCAGGGGCATGAAGCCCCGATCCTGATGCTGCTGGCGCCGGCCCTCCCGACCCTGATGTCCGTGTCCGACGCCCTTTCGCCGGATCCCGAGGCCGAAGCCCTGCTGCTGGCCCGGGCGGCGAGTGCGGCCTACGGCGCCGATGTCAAGGTGTCGCTTCACATGTGGAGCGGGCTGAATGTTCCCATGGCGCTCTCGGCGGCGGCGGTCGGCACCGGGCTGATCCTTTTCGTTCACCGCAGACGGCTTCGAACGTTCCAGGCGCGGATCGGCGGCCGCTTTTCCATGAACATCCTGTATGAAGTACTGTTTCGGTGCATCGATGCGGCCGCCGGCCTTGCCGTCCGTCTTCAGGTCGGTCGTCTCCGGTTTTACCTCTCGGCGATCATCGGGGCGACCGCCCTTCTCGTCTTCGGCCTGAGCGGTGTTCGACTGCCCCCCGTCACCGACATGTTTCACCGCTGGCCTCATCTCGATTTTGCGGGAGAATTGTTATACCTGAAGATTTTTGCCCTGGGCCTGACGGTGGGGACGGCCCTGGGGAGTGTTTTTCTCCAGCGGGATTTCTGGGCCATTCTGGCGGCGGGAGCCTCCGGCCTGGGGATGGCGCTGCTGTTGGTGCTGGAACCGGCGCCCGACGTCGCGCTGGTGCAGATCGTGGTGGATATCCTGACGCTGGTGATCCTTGTCCTGGCCTTGACGCGGATTCCTTTCGGACAGCGCCGGACGGCCCACGAGGTCACGTTCAAACAGACCCCTTACGGCTTGGTGCGGGACACCCTCGTGGCCGTGTTCAGCGGACTCGTCGTCATGATCATCACTTTTGAGGCGCTCTCCGCCAGGCCCCGCGACAGCGTTCTCACCCCGTATTTCACGGCCAATGCGGAAACGCTGACCGGCTCCAAGAGCATTGTCGGCGCCGTCATCGTCGATTTCCGGGCCCTCGACACCCTGCTCGAGATCACCGTGTTCAGCATCGCCGGCCTCGGCATCTTCATGCTCCTTCGACACGCCGCTCAAAAGCACAACGACACCTTCGCCCGGGCGGGCGGGGATCTGGCGGAGGTGACGGCCGTAGGGGTCGGCGTGCAGGGGCGGCCGGTATCCCCCTTCATCCGGACGCTCGCCTATCTGATCCTGCCCATTGCCATGATCATCGGCGCGCTCCATATCCTTTACGGCCACGACCAGCCCGGCGACGGATTTACGGCAGGGGTCATCGTCAGCCTTGCCGTGAGTTTCTGGTATGTGGTGTTCGGTTACCGTGAGACCCGACGGATGCTGCCCTGGCTTAAACCTTCCCTGTTCATCGGGATCGGCGTTCTGCTCATTCTGTTGTCCGGCGCCGTCGGAGCCGGGGTGAAGGGCAGCTTTCTGGCGGGCGTCGATTTCGGCCACGCACTGGGGATGACGCTTCCCCGGGGTGTTCACCTCGGTACGTCGCTGATTTTCGAATTTGCGATCTGCCTGAGCGTGGTGGGCAGCGTCGCCCACATGGTGAACACCCTGGGAATCCCAGACCAACGGCGTTCGGAGGGGACGGATGCGACTGACGAATAATTTTCTTTCTCGGCAGCAGGGAGGTGCGGCATGGAATTTCTGACGGCTTTGTCCATCGGGGCGTTGTTCGGCATCGGTATTTTTCAGGTTCTGAGGCGTAATCTGATCCGTTCGGCCATCGGACTGATCCTCCTGACCAATGCGGTCAATCTCTTTCTCCTTTCCGCCGGGGCTTATGACGGTTTCGTGCCGGCTTATGTAAACGCGCCGCCGGGAACGGCGAGCGACGCGCTGCCCCAGGCGCTGATTCTCACGGCCATCGTCATCAGCATGGGGGCGACAGCCTTCATGTTCGCCGTCATGATCGTGATCTCGGGCCGATACCGGACGAGTGACGCCGATCAAGTGAACGGCCTCAGGCAATGACGCTGATGGGAAAAATCTTCGGAGGATCCCGATGAATCCCTCGCAACTGGTGCTTCTCCCTATCCTGATTCCCCTGACCGGCGGGGTCGTCGCGCTGCTCCTGCGCAGCCGTCCCCGTCTTCAGCGGTTCTGGAGCCTGGGGGCCATGACGGGGGCCCTGGCCGGAAGTCTTGCGCTTTTCGCCGAGGTGTGGGAGAGGGGGGCGCCGGTGGTCTGCCAGGTCGGGGGATGGCCGGCGCCCTTCGGCATCGCCCTTGTGGGTGACGGGCTCTCGGCACTCTTCGTGGTGATGACCTTCATCGTCATGGTCACGGGGGTGATTTACGCCATGGGGAGCCGCGATGTCGTGGTCCGTTATCCAGCCTTCCATCCGCTCTTTCTTTCCCTCGCGGCGGGTCTGGCCGGGGCCATCCTGACTGGAGACCTCTTCACCATGTACGTCTTTGCCGAACTTCTGGTGATCTCCGGAACGATGCTCACCGCGGCATCTGACGATCCCTTCGGGGTCGAGGCCGCTTACAAATACTACTACATGAGTCTGACGGCATCCTTTTTCATGCTGCTGGCGGTCGGTTGTCTCTATGCCGCCTACGGCACCCTCAACATGGCCGACCTGGCCCGACGGATTGCGGCCGACCCTTCGCAACCGTTGCTTCTCCCGGCCGTGGGTCTGTTGACCGCGGTCTTCATGATCAAAAGTGCCGTGTTTCCTTTCCATTTCTGGCAGCCGGACTTTCATTCGGCCGCCCCCACCGCCGTGAGCGCCATGCTTTCCTCGGTGGTCGTGAAATTCGGTGTTTACGGTTTTTTTCGGATGACCACGCTCCTGTTCGTCGTGCATGCCCCCACGATCCGAAGCCTTCTTCTGGTCCTCGGGGCGGCGGGGATTCTGTTCGGCGGTCTGTCGGCCGCCGGCACCCGGAACCTGAAGCGGATGCTCGCCTATTCCACCATCGCCCAGGTGGGGTTCATCCTGGTGGGCATCGGCTGGGGAACGCGCATGGCCCTTGCCGCTGCCGTGGTCTTTGCCGTCAACCACAGTATGATCAAGGCGGCTATGCTGATGCTCGCCGGTGCCGTGGTCAGTCGCGCTCCGGTCAAATCCGCCGCCTACAATGTGATCGACGGCATAGGGCGTCCGATTTTCGGGGCGAAGCTGCTTTTTTTTCTGGGCGGGATGGGATTGGCCGGGATTCCGCCCACCAACGGCTTCATCGGCAAGATGCTCCTGTTTCGGAGCGGTGCTGCGGAAGATCGATTCGGGATGCTCGTCATCATCGGTGCCGCAGGGACGTTGACCCTGGTCTATACCATGCGGGCGTTCCAACGGGTCTTCTGGACGCCGGCGTCCGAAGAAGGCTTGGCCAAACCGGTGGGAGACAGGCTGCTGGCGCCGGCCTTGCTTATCGGATTGGTCGTCCTGCTGGGCCTCTGGGCCGAGCCCCTGGTGCGCTGCGCCGGTGATGCCGCTCAATGGATGACCACCCCCATGGTCTATGTCCAGGCGGTGCTTGGAGGATAACGATGACCTGTTACATGCGGATTTTAATCCCCTTACTGGTGGCGTATCTGGTGTTGTCCGCGAATCTGGAACCGGACAACGTCATTCTGGGAACGGCCATTGCCGCAGGGGTGATGGCGCTCCTCCCCCGTCTGTCGGGTGAGCGGAAATGTACAGGATTTCTGACGGCGGTCCCGGCAATCGTTCAGTACGTCGGCATACTCGGTTTTGATCTCCTGAAAAGCGGGATCCAGGTGGCCGGAATCGTCCTTTCGCCTGAAATGCCCATCCAGCCGGGAATCGTGGCGGTGCCGTCGGATTGCCGGTCCGACCTGGGGAGAGCCCTCAGCGCCCATGCCGTCACGCTCACGCCCGGACAGTTGGTGGTGGGCATCGGCAGAGACGGCGTCATGTACACCCATTGTCTGAACGTCTCCGCAGCCGCCGAGGGGCTTTTCCGAGCCCAGAAAACCCGGGAGGCGCTTCTTCATCGCATCTTTCTGTCGCCGCCCTGAAGAGCGTTTTGAAGCGCCGGAAACGGGGACCTTCCGGGGGAGCGGGTCCTGCCGGAAAGGAAGACATATGACACCGGTTTTCGATATCATATTATACATTTCCCTGTTGATTCATGTTATTCTGATGGGAATCGCCCTGCGACATCTGTGGGGCGGTGAGAACGTCGTCGACCGCCTGATCGGCTTCGACCTCCTGGGCACACTGACCCTGGCGGTGCTGGTGCTGGTTTCCCTCATCTACCGACAGAGCGTCTATATCGACGTGGCGCTGGCCCTGGCGGTGCTGAGCTTCGTGGGGAGCGTGGCCCTGGCGAAATATCTGGCGGACGATAAAATGTTTTAAAGGAGCGGACATGGACAGTGACATCCTTCAATACCTCGCCGCCGCCGCTGTCGTCGTCGGGACGTTTTTTTCGATAGTCGGCGTGCTGGGGTTCATCCGCCTGCCCGACGTTTACACCCGGCTGCACGCCACGGGGAAGGTCGGGGTCTTCGGGGTGGTCTTTCTGCTGATTGCCGCGGTGATCCACACCCCCCTGGGATGGGGAAAGGGGCTTTTTCTGGTCTTCTTTCTTCTGGTGACCGGGGCGGTGACCGCCCATGCCCTGGCCTCGGCCGCCTACCACCTCGGTCTTCCCATGAAGGGGGAGATGGAAGGGGATCGCGGCGTCGATCCGGCGGGGCCGGAGGAGCGCGGCGCCGCCGACCCGCGGCCGTATAACCGGAAGCCTTGAGTTCCGACCTTGCTATGGAGCATCGTATCGAAAATGATCATCAGAAAAGCCGTCATCAATGATGTCCCCCGGATCCACCGCCTGCTTCAGTATTACGGCCTGAAGGGGGAACTGTTGCCGCGTCCCCTCAGCCGGCTTTACGATCATCTTCGGGATTTCTGGGTGTGCGAGGATGACGAAGGCGGCGCCGGCATTGTCGGGTGTTGCGCACTGCAGTTTTGCTGGGCAGACCTGGCGGAGATCCGGTCGCTGGCGGTCCTGCCCGAGTTCGGAGGGCGGAAGATCGGGACGCGACTGACTGAGAAGGCCCTTGACGAAGCCCGGCGTTACCGCATCCGGCGTGTATTCACCCTGACCTATCGGCCGGGGTTCTTCAGGCGGCTCGGGTTCGTACCCATTGACCGTGCGGCGTTGCCCCTCAAAATCTGGAGCGATTGCATCACCTGTGTCCAATTTCCCAACTGCGATGAAAACGCCATGATTCTGGCGCTTGGGAACGACACCCCGGACAGCGCCGAAGAAAGCAGCGATCAGGAATAAATGATGTTGAGCGGCAGCGGCGGGTACTGGCGAACCCCAGGCTTGGGAAGAACCTGCTGGGCGTCAACGCTGAGCCAGTTCAGGTCGGGCTTGATCTCCCGGAGTTTGCCGTCCTCCGGCGGTCGTGCGGGATTGTTGTAGGCATAGGAGGCCTGGAAAATGCAGATGCCGCCGCCGCCCTCCCTGGCCGTGACATAATGTTTTTTGAAAGAGCGGATATTGATGTTTCGGGTTTCGGATATCTGTCGGATTTCTTCTTCAGAGAACTTCATCAGCACCGTTTTGGAGACCCCCCGCTCGGAAAAACGCATCAGCGCCCGGGATTCGCTGCTCCCGGCGTAGATGGTGCTGATGCAGGGAATCCGGCGGAGATACTGGGCGGCCACGCACGCGGCGGTCCGCCGTCCGCCGACCATGACCGGCAGCCCGTAGTATTCGAAAAATTTTTTCTGGATGTCCTCGGCGTACTTGTCCCCTTTTTCATAGAGATCCTTGGATATGTAGCGGAGGTGTTGGGCGAGGTTTTCGGCCGCATCGGCGATGGGCCAGTCGATGCGGACGTGGAAATGAGAAAGAAGATACCGGTTTTTGGATCGGCTTGCGGGGTCCCGCTGGATCAAAAGCGCGTAATCGACCGGGAGGAGAATCCTCAGAAAATCAGTGAAACGGGCCGATTCCAGGTATTTGTGATATCGATCGAACTCACCGCTCAGGGGAAGGGCTTTCGTCCGGAGGAGATTCCCTTTGGTGGTCTTGTTGGCATCGAAAAATCGGATATACTTCTTGAGAATGTCGGGTATGGTGTCTTCCACGAAGATGACGAGAAAGGCGTTCTGGCATTTGTATTCCACGTCAGGGAGGATGGCGCGGGGCTTGAGTTCCCGCTTTTCCACGAATGGGTATGCCTCTCCCTGATCGCAGAAATTCCGGTAGGATTCGATGAGCCCGTATTCGATCATGTACTGATCCATCTCATCCCGCAGCAGTTCGTAATACGACCGACGCAGCCGGTTCTCCTGACTCAGTTCCTCCCGGACGCTCCAGAATGCCAAAAGCCGCCCTCCTATGCCGCGGGGTTGGTGTCGACCGCCTCCAGAGCCTGGATCGCCGGCAGGGGATTCCCCTCCAGGAGTGTGAGAAACGCTCCTCCCCCGGTGGAGATATAGCCGATTCGATCGGTGACGTCGGCTTGGTGGACGGCGGCGTTCGTGTCGCCGCCCCCCACGATGGTCAGGGCGTCCAGGCCGGCGATGCATTCGGCGATGGCCGTGGTGCCCCGGCTGAAGGGTGCCATCTCGAAGGCGCCCATGGGTCCGTTCCAGACCACGGTGCCGGCATCCGCGAGGGCTTCGGCATAACGGCGGGCGGTCTCGGGACCGATGTCCAGGGCCATCCATCCCGACGGAATTTCTCCGGCCGGCACGATCCGGGTCTCGGCTCCGGGGTCGAAGCGGTCCCCTGCAATCACGTCCACCGGCAGAAAGAGCCCGATGCCCTTTTGGGCGCAGGTCGCCTTCAGGGTTCCCGCGGCCGCTACCATGTCGTCCTCAACCAGAGAGGCGCCCACATCGACGCCTGAGTGTTTCAGAAACGTGTTGGCCATGGCCCCGCCGATGATGATCCGATCCACCTTTTCGAGCATTCGTTCGAGGGCTGCGAGCTTGCTGGACACTTTCGCGCCGCCCACCACGGCCACCAGCGGGCGTCGTGGATTGTTCATGGCCTTGCCGAAATACTCGAGCTCTTTCTGCAGGAGAAAGCCGGCAACGGAAATCGGCGCAAACCGTGTAACGGCCGCAACCGATGCATGGGCACGGTGGCAGACGGCAAAGGCGTCGTTGACGTAGACGTCGCACAGGGCGGCGAGGGCCTCGGCAAAGACCGGATCGTTTTTCTGCTCGCCCTCGTGATAGCGGAGGTTTTCCAACAGCACGACATCACCGTCGGCCATGCCGTCGACAGCGGCGGCGGCGCCGGGTCCGATGCAGTCCTCGGCCAGGCGGACCCTCCGTTCGAGCAGTAACGTCAGCCGTTCGGCCACCGGAGCAAGGCTGAATTCCGGTACCCGACGTCCTTTGGGCCGCCCCAGATGGGAGGCGACAATCAACCGGGCACCGTGCTCCACGACATATCGAAGCGTCGGCAGAGCGCCCTGGATGCGCGCATCGTCCGTGATCCGGCCTTCCTTGTTCAAAGGGACGTTGAAGTCCACCCGGACGAGTACGCGTTTGCCGTCAAGATCGATCGATTGAATGGTTTTCACGATCCTCTCCTTTGTTGGATGTGCTCTGTTTCATTCGGCGATGAATCGCCTTCTTTCTCGACCAGCGTTCGAAGAAGCCCATGGTGCCCGATGCGTAGGCCCGATCGATCTTTTCGTCGCGGACCGTCATTCCCCGGGCGCCTTTGAGAGCATTTCTAAGGCATTCGGTCTTGTGGGGGCAGGCCAGACAGGCATCCGGTGATGCCCGAAGACCGTCCTGCGCCATGGGGAAGACGGTGTCGAGGTCTCCGTAGCAGGATGGGCGTTCCGTTGATATTTTCATGATGATCTGCCTCCGACGTCGCGGCGTTTAGGAATCGGCGGTTCTCTGAAAAATTCGGTGATTGCCCCGGGTCGATCTCCTGTCGTCGGGGCCAGCCCCGATTACGCCGAATTAATTGGAACTTTCATGCCTGAATCCCGAACGTTTCGTGAATCCTTCCGGAGGTTGACTTCCGGCGGATCCATCAGGCGCCATATCGCTCGAATTCCCGATTCATGTCCGCGATGTAGCCCTCGTCGGCGAAGCTGAAGTAGCGGTTGTCGCCGATGACGAGGTGCTCGTGAACCGTGATGCCCACCACCTTGCAGGCGAACAGGAGCTGCCGGGTAATGGCCACGTCCTCGGGGGACGGCTTGGGGTCCCCGGAAGGATGGTTGTGGGCGAAAATCAGCGCCGCGGCGCGGTGCGTCAAGGCCTGTTGCACGACCTCGCGGGGGTAGACGGCGCCCGAGGTAAGAGTGCCCTCGAAAAGAGTCTCCGCAGCCAGGATCTGGTTTCGGACGTCCAGATAGATGACCTTGAACCGTTCGCGGTGCTTGTCTTTCATGTTGTAGTAAAGATAGTCGAACACCTCCCGGGCGTTTCGGATCGGGTCTTTCCCAAGCATCCTTTCCTTGAGGAAACGATCGGCCACCTCCTTGATGAGGCGGATGCCGAAGATGTTGACGGGGCCGAGGCCGTCGATTTCGCAGAGTTCACCGGGGGATGCTTCCAGGACCCCCTGGAGGGTCTTGAATCGTTTCAGGGCGGCCTTGGCGATCTCCTTGCAATCCCGTCGCGGGGTGGCCAGGGTCAGGAGCAGTTCGATGACCTCGTAATCGTGAAACCCTGAAAGCCCCGAATTGAGAAAGCGTTCCCGCAGACGCCTTCTGTGGCCGTCGCCCTTGTGCGTCTTCCGTTCAGCCATGACGCCTTTCCCGGCCGGTTTCGTCGGGTCGGATCCGGCAGGCGCGGATACCCGCCGGCATGGGGCGCTCAGGATTCATCCAGCTCATCTCTGAGGTCCCGGGTCATGAGGCGATGGAGGGCCTCCTTCGGCGGCACGTTTTCGTATAGGATGTGGTAGATTTCATGGCATATCGGCATCTCCACCCCCAGCTTTCGTGAAAGGTTGTAGACCGATTTCGCGGTCTTGACCCCTTCGGCCACCATCCGCATTTCAGCGAGGATTTCCGTCAGTTTCATACCCTGCCCGATTTTTTTTCCCACCGTGTGGTTTCGGCTCAGATCTCCGGTGCAGGTCAGCACCAGGTCGCCGATGCCCGCCGTTCCGGTGAAAGTTCTCGGGTTGGCGCCCATCTTGACGCCCAGGCGGCGCATCTCCGTGAGCCCCCGGGTGATGAGGGCCGCTCGCGTGTTGAGGCCCAGCTCCAGCCCGTCGAGAATGCCCGCGGCGATGGCGATGACGTTCTTGACGGATCCGCCCAACTCTACGCCGATGAGGTCTTCATTGGTGTAGACCCGGAAAACGGGGGTTGCGAAGACCTGCTGGACAAAGGCGGCCACGGCCTTGTCCTTGGCTGCCACTGTCACCACCGTAGGGAGGCCCATAGCCACCTCCCGTGCGAAACTGGGTCCGGAGAGAGCGGCGAGATGGGATTCGGGAATACGGTTCAATGTTTCCCTGAGGATGCCAGACATGGTCAGGTGCGTCAGATTTTCGATGCCTTTGGATGCCGATACCACGACGCTTTTCTCGGAGACGATGTCGGCGATCTTGAGGGATACTTCCCGCATCACGTGGGATGGGACCACGATCAGGATGAGGTCCTTATCGGATGCGACAGCCGATAGATCATTGGAGGGGAAGAGATTCTCCGACAGCGGGATGCCGGGCAGAAAGAGCGTGTTTTCCCGCTCCCGGATAATGGCGTCTTTCACCTCCGACTCGAACACCCAGAAATCGACGGGATATCCCTTGGTTCCCAGAAGGTTGGCCAGGGCGGTTCCCCAGGAGCCGCCGCCGATCACGCCGATTTTTGCTTCATGAACGTCTTTAATCCTCATCGCTGTCGATTTCCCCCTCTTCTTCCGCATCGTCCGAAGACGGTGTCTCGGCGTCTTCTTGTTCGGCGAGCCGGGCTGCCCCGATAACCCGCTCTTCGATGTCCAGATCCATCAGTTTTACACCCTGGGTGTTTCGGCTGATGACGGAGATGCCGGAGACGGGCATGCGAATCAGCTTGCCGCTGTCGGTCATGAGCATGAGTTCGTCCTCTTCCGCCACCAGAAGAATGGCGATGACCTGTCCGTTCCGTTTGCTGGTCTTGATGGTGATAACCCCCTTTCCACCCCTTCGCTGGATCGGATATTCGTCGATGAGGGTCCGTTTGCCGTAGCCGTTCTCCGTTGCGGTGAAGAGCGTCTGGCCGTGACTCAGCACCTCCATGCCGACGAGGATATCGTCGGCGGCGAGGGTCATGCCCCGGACACCCCTGGCCGTGCGGCCCGTGGGGCGGATTTCCGATTCATGGAAGCGGATCGACTTTCCGGATGCAGACCCCAGAAAGACGTTGTTGGTGCCGTCGGTGATTCGGGTTCCGATCAGTTCGTCTCCGGGCGCAAGGGCCAGCGCGATGATGCCGCCGGCTCTGGGCCGACTGAAGGCCATGATATCGGTCTTCTTGATGACGGCCTGGCGGGTCGCCATCATGATGTAGGATCCCGGCTGGAATTCAGGTACGGCGAGCACGGTGGTCAGCTTTTCACCGGCCTCGAAATTGAGAAGGTTCACGATAGCCCTTCCCTTGCTGGCGCGGCCGGCCTGGGGGATTTCATAGACCTTGCACCAGTAGACCTTTCCCTGGTTGGTGAAGAAGAGGAAAGTGTGGTGGGTGGAGGCGACGAAAAGATGCTCGACGAAGTCTTCCTCCCGCGTCCCCATGGCGGTCTTGCCCTTGCCCCCCCGGCGCTGGCTTTGATAGAGGGTGATGGGGTTCCGTTTGATATATCCGGCCTTGGAGATGGTCACCACCATGTCTTCTTCGGCGATCATATCCTCCATTGTCAGCTCCCGGACGGCCTCGATGATCTCCGTGCGGCGGGCGTCGCCGAAGTTTTCCTGAACCTCGGCGAGCTCGTTTTTGATGATGTCGAGGACGATACGCTCGCTGGCGAGGATTTCCTTGAACCAGTTGATGTCCTTGAGAATTTGAGCGTACTCCTCGAGGATCTTCTCCTGTTCGAGTCCGGTCAGCCGCTGGAGCCGCATATCGAGGATGGCCTGTGCCTGGAGAGCGCTGAGACCGAAGCTCTCCATGAGGCGATCCTTGGCTTCCCTGGCCGTGTTCGATGCGCGGATCAGGGCCACCACGTCGTCCAGGTTCTCGAGGGCGATCTTGAGGCCTTCCAGGATATGGGCCCGTTCCTCCGCTTTCCGGAGGTCGTAACGGGTCCGCCGGACAATGACCTCCTTGCGGTGGAGGATGAACTGCTCCAGCAGCTCTTTCAGGGTGAAGAGGCGGGGCCGGTTGCCCGCAACCGCCAGAAAGATGATGCCGAAGCTCGATTCCATCTGGGTGTGCTTGTAAAGCTGGTTGATGATGATTTCGGGGACCTGATCCCGCTTGAGCCCTATGGCGATACGCATACCATCGCGGTCCGATTCGTCACGGACGTACCGGATTCCCTCGATCTGTTTGAGCTTTATCAGTTCGGCGATTTTTTCGATCAGCCGGGCCTTGTTGACCTGGTAAGGGATCTCGGAGACCACGATGGTCTGATGGCCGCTCTGCCGTTCCTCCTCCACCGTCACCCTCGCCCGCATGCGGATGATGCCCCTGCCTGTACGGTAGGCCTCCCGGATGCCCTGGGTCCCGTATATGAATCCGGCCGTCGGAAAATCGGGCCCGGGAATATGCCGCATCAGTTCGTCGCAGGTGATGTCGGGGGCGTCGATGAGTGCCGTGAGGGCGCTTGTGACCTCCGTGAGGTTGTGGGGCGGTATGTTGGTGGCCATGCCCACGGCGATTCCCGAGGAGCCGTTGATGAGGAGACACGGGATGCGGGTCGGCAGCACCGACGGTTCGGTGAGCGATTCGTCGTAGTTGGGTGCGTAGTCGACCGTATCCTTTTCCAGGTCCGTCAGCATCTCATGGGCGATTTTGGCCATGCGGATCTCCGTGTATCGCATGGCGGCGGCGCTGTCGCCGTCAATGGAGCCGAAATTGCCCTGACCGTCAACGAGAGGGTAACGGAGAGAGAAATCCTGGGTCATACGCACGATGGTGTCGTAAACAGCCGTATCGCCGTGAGGGTGGTATTTACCGATGACGTCGCCGACGATGCGGGCGGACTTTTTGTAGGGTTTGTTCCAGTCGTTGTTCAGATCGTTCATGGCGAACAACACGCGACGGTGAACCGGCTTGAGGCCGTCCCGAACGTCCGGCAACGCTCGACCGATGATGACGCTCATGGCATAGTCCAGATAGGACTGCTTCATTTCGGCTTCGATGCTGATTTCGGGCATATTTTCAGTGGTTTCCCCAGTGAGTTCCATAGATGTCCTGCTAATGGATGTCCTGACGGATAGATGTCCTGCGAGACGTCCTCAATCCTCTTGAAACGACGCACGCCCTACCATGGTCGGGCGACTGATCCTTTCACTGCATTCAAGCGGCAGTGAAATGCATTGTTCAAAAGGTTTCGTCGTTCCCGGCGACACTGTTCTCCGGTCGACATCTCTAAAGTCGAAAGGTTGAGTTGAACAATCGAAATATGTGATTATATGATCAATCGATCATGGGTTCAAGGATTATTTGCAGGGAAAGTACAGCGGGTGGCGGCAGGACCGACGGGGCGGAGACAAGCCCTGAAACCGCCGAAAGGGGGAAAAGTCCCCCATGACGGTCCTGAAACAGGCGGATGATCCGCTGATCGCTCGCCGAGAATGCGGTGGTGGAAAACCCCTGGCGTTGTACTGACGGATGTCCCGGATTCGAGTGGTCTGGGATTGGGTCGCCGTCCGCCGATCAGTTTTTGCTGAGAAATGCGCCTGCGGTCAGCAGCAGGATCGCCTCGTAGATGATCACCGGTGTGAAGCTGTGGCCGAAAACGGCAAAAAGAATTCCCCCGCCGATGATGGCCGGGACGCCGCAAAAAACCAAAATCCCCATCTTCCTGCTGATGCTCATGTCAATCTCCTCTAAATCGATTTTCGCTGCTCCAACGGGTTTTTAATGGGTAAGAACCCCAATAGATCACCGAGAGTATTAGCAACAACAGGTGATGAAGTAAAGCGAAAAAAGGCCGGCCGCCCCACCCATCACCTGTTCCCGATTCAATCGACGCCTATACGCGCTCGACGATCATGGCCATTCCCATGCCGCCCCCGATGCACATGGAGATCAGGCCGGTTTCCAGGTTTTCCCGGCGCATGTGATGGATGCAGGTCACCATCTGACGGGCGCCGGTGCAGCCGATGGGATGGCCGATGGAGATGCCGCTGCCCAACTGGTTGGGTTTTTCGACGGGGATGTCGAGTTCCCGCATGCATCCGATGGCCTGAGCCGCAAACGCCTCGTTCAACTCGATCATCTGGATGTCGTTCAGGGTCATGCCGGTGGTTTTCAGCACCTTTCGAATCGCCGGCACCGGCCCCAGGCCCATGTATGCCGGATCCACGCCGCCGCCGGCGAAGGCCTTGATCCTGACGATGGGCTGAAGTCCGAGGGCTTTGGCCTTTTCGGGGGTCATCATGAGCACCGCGGCGGCGGCGTCGTTGATCCCGGAGGCGTTTCCGGCGGTGACGGAGCCGTCTTTCTTGAAGGCCGGCTTCAGTCTGGCCATCTTCTCGAGGGAGGTGTCCATGGGGCGTTCGTCCGTGTCGAAAACCACGTCGCCCTTGCGGCTCTTGATGACCACGGGCACGATCTCTTCCTTGAAAAGGCCGTCGGTGATGGCCTTGCGGGCCCGATTATGGCTCAGTACGCCGAGTTCGTCCTGCTCCTCACGGCTGATGCCGTAAAGTTTGACGATGTTTTCGGCGGTCATGCCCATGTGATATCCGTAAAAGATTTCATAGAGTCCGTCGAAAACCACCAGGTCCGTGACCTCTCCCGCGCCGGTCAGTTCCATACGATAGCCCCACCGGGCTTTGGGCAGAGCCATGGGAGCCATGCTCATGTTTTCCTGACCGCCGGCCAGCACGACTTCCGCCTGACCGGACATGATGGCCGATGCACCGACGGCGATGGCCTTGAGCCCGGAACCGCAGACCTTGTTCAAACTCATGGCCGGCGTCTCCTTGCAGATGCCGGCCCGGATCATGGCCTGACGGGCGGGATTCTGACCCTGGCCGGCTTGCAGGACGTTTCCCATGATGACCTCGTCGATGACTATCGGCGTGGCGCCGTCGTCCCAGTCCGCAGCCTGTTTTTCAAGGTCAACGGGCCCCTGGTCCTTCAGTTTCTCCGGAACGCCCGCTCTCATGTCGTCGCTCAGCACGGGCTTGAGATTCGCCTTTTTCAGGACGTCTTTCATGACCAGTGCTCCCATATCCACCACCGAAACGGTTTTGAGCGATCCTCCGAAACTGCCTACAGCGGTCCGCGAGCCGCTGACGATAACGACTTCGTTCATGTGCACTACTCCCTTGTTGGATGTAAATAAGGACTTAACAAACAAAAAATCTTTTAGTAACATAATTCAAAACTGAAGGTCAATGGTGATGCTATGTGTTTGATTCTTTTTTCATATGCGGACCACCCGGACTACCGTCTGATCCTGGGTGCCAATCGGGATGAGTTCCATGAGCGCCCCACGGCACCCCTGGGATATTGGGAGAGTGGTGCCGCAGGTCCCGTCTCCGCCTCGGTGCTGGCCGGCCGGGATCTGCGGGGGGGCGGAACGTGGATGGGGGTGACCCGTGCCGGTCGGTTCGCGGCCCTTACCAATTTCAGGGATCCTTCGGCCAATCGTAACGGGGCGCCGTCCCGGGGCGTCCTTGTGAAGGACTTTCTGACGGGTCATGAACCCCCTCTGCCCTACCTCACGCGCATCATGCGGAATGGGGCGTCCTACAACGGATTCAACCTTCTGGTCGGGGATCGGCGGGATCTCTTCTGCTATTCAAGCCGGCGGGGCGAGATCCAGGTCGTGACGCCGGGCATCCACGGCCTCAGCAATCGGTTTCTGGATTCACCCTGGCCCAAGGTCGATCGGGGGAAGGCCGCAATGGCGCAGGTCTGTTCCAACGGGCGGATCACGTCGGAAGCGGTTTTGAGGATCCTCGAAGACCGGCGCCGTCCTTCCGACGACCTTCTGCCGGAGACGGGTGTCGGGCTTGAATGGGAGCGGATCCTTTCTTCCATGTTTATCGTCTCCCCCACATACGGCACCCGATCCTCGTCTGCGTTGCTCGTCGGCAACGGCGGCGAGATCCGTTTTGTGGAGCGGACCTTCATTCCCGACGGCGATGAATCCCGGGCAGTGATGACCCGCCGGTTCAGGTTCACAATCGACGAATAGGTTTCATCCCGGGTCGGGTCACGGCCTTCAGGACGGCATCCACGTCCAGGCCGGTCATGCAGAGGTGATCCCCCCGGGGGCAGGAGCGTTTGAAGCACGGGCTGCAGGAAGGCCCCAGCCGAACCACCGCATGCCCTGGACCGAAGGGGCCGGTCCGCCACGGGGCTGTGGGGCCGAAGATGGCGACAACGGGGGTTTCCACCGCCGCCGACAAATGCATGGGGCCCGTATCCGTTGAAATCACCATTCGGGCCCGCCGGTAAAGGGCGGCCAGGGTCCGCAAAGTGGTCTGTCCCGTCAGGTCGCCTGCCTTCCGGCGCATTCGGGACAGGATATCCGCTACTGTCGGCCGGTCGTCGGGACCCCCGGTGAAAACGATGTCGACGCCGTGGTCGTGAATGAGGCGGTCGGCCAGAGCCGCGAACCGGTGGTTGGGCCACAGCTTGGTCTTCCACTGGGCCACGGGATTGACCGCCACCAGGGGCCGATCCCCGGCGATGCCCGCCTGCTTCAGCAAAGCCGCCGCCGCCTCGTGATCCACTGCATCCATAGGGAGCCGATAGACGATCCGGGAAGCGGGAACACCCAGCGCCCGGAGGAGCATCAGATTCCGCGAGAGGGCGTGGTGCTCCATGGAGACGCTTGGGATACGTCGATTGAGAAAGAGGTAGCTCATCTCCATGTGCTGCATGCCCGGACCGAAGCCGACCTTGACGCCGCCTCGGGCCAGTGCCGTCACGGCCCCGCTTTTGAGGAGCTGCTGAAAGTCGATGACCAGATCGTATCGGGTATCTCTGAGATCGCGCAGGAAGCGGCCGATCTCACGAAGCGTCTCTTGTCGTCGATATCCCGATCGCAGCGCTTCCGCCCACCGTTTCCGACCGGAGACGATCACCCGATCGAGGGCCGGGTGTCCCTTGACGAGTGGAGCGGCGGCCTCCTCCGCCACCCAGGCGATGTGCGCGCCGGGATAGTGCGCGCGGAGAGCGTTTACGGCCGGCAGGGTGTGGATGACGTCGCCGATGGCGCTGAGTTTGACGATCAGAATCTTCACCCGCGACCGCCTTCCTCGTCAATGCCGAGAAACGGCACGGCCTCGCTCAAAACCCGTTCCACCGTCACCGCCTGCATGCATCCATGCCGCTCCAACCCGTCCGCGATGGGGCATTCGGGCATCATGCAGGGGCTGCACGGTACCGGCACCCGGACCATGCGGCTGCAGGGGCCCGACGGAGACGTCGTGGTCGGGTCGGTGGGGCCGAAAATCGCCACCAGCGGAATATCCAGGGCATCGGCAACGTGCATCAAACCGGAATCGTTGGTGATGAAAAAACGGCACCGTTCAATCAGGGCGACGGCCTCGCGCAGGGTGGTCCGACCGGCCAGATTGATGCAGCTCCCGCCGATGTCCCGCTGGATCCCGTCACCCAGGGCCGTCTCTCCCGGTCCGCCGAAAACGGCGATGGGCAGAGCGGGGTAATGCGCCGCGATGCGCCGGCCCAGTTCGACAAACCGTTCCCCCGGCCACCGCTTGGCGCCGCCGAAAGCCGCGCCGGGATTGAGGCCAATGATGCCGTCCGTACGGATTGCGCCGGCTTTTTTCAGGATTCGTGCGGCTCGGACCCGTTCGGCGGGCGACACCCAGAGGCTTGTCTCCCTCCCGAAGGTGCGGAGGCCGGCGCCTTCCAGCACGCCCAGGTAATAGTCGATCTGATGCCTTCGCTTGAGGCGGCGTGTCATGGGCACGGCATGGGTGAGCAGCAGCGTCCGTCCGTCGGTGGCATAACCGAGCCTCCGGGGTATTCCCGCGAGCCTTGCGATGAGGGCCGCTTCGAAGGCGTTCTGGACCAGAACCGCCAGATCGAAACCGACGGATCGAAGCTCTCCGCAGAGTCGAAGAATGCCCGGGAAACCTTCATGCCGTCCCCGGGCGTCGTAAGGGATGATCTGGTCGACGTCGGGGCTGTTCTCAAAAACGGGCGCCACCCACGGTTTGGCCAGAACATGGATCTCCGCCTGGGGAAAGTTGTGTCTCACCGCCCGGATCATGGGTGTGCTCATTACGGCGTCCCCCACCCAGTTGGCGGCGCGGATCAGAATGCGGCGGATGTCTTCGGGTGCGATGGTATTCATGGATGTGTCCTTCGGGTCCCGGCGTTGACGGCGCTGTTCAAGCCGGTGCTGAGGGGTTGACGGGCGGGGATTCCGGGATGCCTAAGCGGCTGCGGACAAACCGGCGGAAGGCCGGGTTCTCAGCCCCGAAATCCATCTCTATGCCGATGACGAAAAGATCGAGGGGCCATGTAAACCCTCGGTCCATCCGGGCGTAGTCCTTCTCCGTGGTGACGATGCCTCCGGCTCCGGACGAGACGGCTGCGGCCGACAGATCCGTCAGGTCCGAGGGGGTGTAAGCATAATGGTCTGGAAAACCCGCCTGGCCCGTCACCTGAAATCCCAGGGACTGCGCGGTGAAAATAAAGGTTTCGTTTCGGGCGATGCCGGAAAAGGCGAAGACGGCAGGTCGCCGGTCGATCGCTTCGGGACGGACCGGACCGGGCTCGTCCGGAACCGGAGCTGAATACCGCACGATCTTGCGGACGAACGGCCGATGAACCGTCCGAAAGAGGGGGCATCCGAGGACCCCTCTTTCAATCTCCCGGGCGGCCGGAGAGACCCCCGGATCGCAGCGTGTCAGGATCACGGCATCGGCCCGCTTCAGGGCGGAAAGAGGCTCCCGGAGCGGTCCCCGGGGCAGTACACGGCCGTTGCCAAAAGGCGCCCGGGCGTCCAGAAGCAGGAGGTCAAGGTCCCGGGCAAGCCTGAGGTGCTGGAAGGCGTCGTCCAGAAGAAGGATCTTCGCGCCGAATCGACGAACGGCTGTCATGCCGGCTGCGTACCGATCTCGGCCCACGACCACCGGCACGCGTCGTTGGGCCGCCATGAGGGTTTCGGCCATCATGAAGGGTTCGTCCCCGGCCGTCGCGGCATCCATGAAAAGGGTTTCCCCGTCGCTGACAACGCCGCCTTCGGCTTCCGCCTTCCCCCGGTAGCCGCGGCTCACAATCACCGTGGGGATCCCGGCATCCGCAAACTCTCCGGCCAGCCGGAGGGTCATGGGTGTTTTTCCGGTTCCGCCCACGGTGATGTTGCCTATGGAGACCACCCGGCAAGGCAGCCGCCGCGATCGTCTTCGGTCGGCGGCATACCAGAGAGCCCGCCGGACCATCGCCGTTTCATAGAGACGGGCGACCGCCGACAGTCCGAGGGCCGGGAGCCCCGACGCCATGGGGCCGTCGTTTTCAATGGCGGCCAGAATCGCTCGACGAAGCGTGCTCATGCGGTTATGCCTTCCGTGATCAGTGCCGCCGTTCGGTCGACGGCCCCCCGGTTGACCAGTACGGTTTCGCGGGCCGCCTGGCCCATGTCGGCCCTGCGGGTCCGGTCCTCCAGGAGTGCCTGCAGGACCTCGGCAAGCCGCATTGGGTCCGGTATTTCCAGGGCGCCGCCCCCCGCGATCAGAAGATCGGCGATTTCCCTGAAATCGCTCATATAGGGGCCGAAGAGAACGGGCACGCCGACGGCCGCAGGCTCCAGCGGGTTGTGGCCGCCCCGGTTCACCAGGCTGCCCCCCACCACGGCCGCCTCGGCCAGGGCGTAAAGGCGCTTGAGGAGGCCGATTCGGTCGATCACCACAACGTCCAAGCGTTTATCGCCACCGTTTTCGAGCTGACTCAGGGTTTCGGTCTCGATTCCGGCTGAAGCGAAGATTCGCCGGACCCTCCCGGCCCGGTCGGGGTCCCGGGGGGCCGAGATCAGGCACAGGTCCGGATAAACGGCCTTCAGCCGTAGGAAAGCCGTCTTCAGTACCTGCTCCTCTCCGTCGTGGGTCGATCCGGCCACCACGATGCGCCTTTCCGGAGCGATCTTCAGGGCTCGTCGCATCCGTTGCCGTTCGGTTTCGGGGATGTCGGGGATGGGCTGATCGAACTTGATGTTTCCCGTCCGGATAATGCGCTCGGGCGATACCCCCAGCGCCGTCCATCGGAGACCGTCCTCCGCCGACGGCACCCCGATTTTCGTAAGGGCGCGGAACATCGGGCGGGTGAGGAACGACAGCCGCCGGTATCCCGCGCAGGAACGACTGGAGATCCGGGCGTTGACGAGAAACACCGGAACGGCGCGTCTGTGCATCTGTTCCAGGAAATTGGGCCAGAGATCCGTCTCGACGATCACCATGACATCCGGAGAGACCCGGCGGACCAGCCTGGAGACCGAAAAAGGGAGATCGTAGGGAAAAAAGAAAAGGGCCTGGACAATACCGTCCAGGAGGCGCCGGGCCGTTAAAAATCCTGTTCGGGTCGAGGCCGAGAAAAAGATGTCGTGGTCGGGGAATCGGTTTCGGAGGCCCATCGCCAGCGGGACGGCCGATGTCACCTCTCCCACGGAAAGCGCGTGGATCCAGATCCGCCTCCGGCCGGAACCGCTTTTTTCCGGTGTCGGCGGCAGTCCCCGCAACCCCAGGCGCTCCAGAGCGGTGGCCCGCCGCTTCCCGGAGCAAAGCGCCAGGGGCAGGACCAGCGGGAGTCCGCAAAAAGCCCCGAGGCCGAGAACGATATTATAGAGTATCATGCCTTTCGCAGCCATGCGAAGATTTGGGGGAGAAGGTCAATGTAGATGGGACGCCCCTTCACGGTTCTGGCCAGCAGGTACCCGCCGAACCCGCCGGTGACGATATTGGGGAGCCACATGCCGATAGCCGGCGGATAGGCGCCGGTTTCGCCGAAGACCATACCGGCGGAAAGCAGAAGATAATAACCCAGGAAGAGAAGGAAGCCCAGGGCGAACCCGAAGGATTTGCGGGCGGATTTGGACTGGACCCCCAAGGGAATTGCCAGAATGCCCAAGGCGAAGCAGGCGACGGGAATGGAAAACTTCTTGTGGAGTTCTATCAGGCATCGGTAGTAGCGGACATCTTTTGACGAGGCGGCTTGCAGATACGCCCACAATTCGGTGAGGTGCATTTCGCGCTCGTTTTTGGGTTCGTCGGAGATGTTCTCCATGGCCTGCTTGAGGTCGAGTTGGATGTCGTAGGTGTCGAAGTGAACGGTGTTGACGGATTTTTTCCGGAGATCCACCTGGTTGATGGTGCCGTTGTGGAGCCGCATGTGGAAGAGAAGATTGTCGGGATCGCTGCCCATTTTCCCCAGCGGAGCGACCACCGTGACTGCGGTGTCCGGGTTGCGTTCGTCCTGGATGAAGACGTCGATGAGTTCCTTTTTTTTCAGGTCGATCTCGTTGACGTAGAGCATGACGCCCTTGAAGGCGTTGTTGAAGGTCCGCTCCTTGAGGCCGATATCGACATTGGATTTGGCGATCTCGATGGTGAGCGTCTTCAGGGCGGTGCGGCTCCAGGGTTGTCCGTAGACGGTCATGAGGCCGGTGATAATCGATCCCGCCAGACAAAAGGCGAAGACGGCCGGCAGCAGCTGGTATATGCCGATGCCGCTTGATTTGAGGGCGATGATTTCGTTGTCTCCGGACATACGGAGAAAGGTCAGAAGGACGGCCATCATTACCGACATGGGAAGGATAAAGATGAGGAAATAGGGCATGGAGTAGGCGAGTATCCTCAGTACCGCCCACAGGCCCACCTTATAGTTGACGATCATATCGGTGATGTCGAGGATCTCGGTCAGAAGAAATACGAACATGAAAAACAGGACGTTGACGGCAAAGGGCGGGAACATCTCCTTCAGGACGTAACGGGTGATGAGGGCATTGTATTTCATAAAAGTGAAGATGTCTCCGCGGTTGGTGCGACATCGCGTGCGGCCGAGCCGGTATGCGTTCAGAAGATTTACTCGACGTTCGATGTTAATGGGGCGGTGGTGCCGGAAAGGCGGCCCACGCCCACGCAGTTGCATCAGGAGCTGAGGCGGATTGAAGTCGGGCGCTTGCGGGGCGTTTATCCCCTTCCAGCCGGCCTCAGCCGCTTTCCGGTAAACATCACCAAAAATCGAATATTGAAATTTACCTTAATGAGCTTCGTCGTCCAAGTCAATACCGCCGACGCCGTGGTGTGCATTCCGATCCCTCGTCTGCCGGCGGAACAGCTAATCCCGATCGGGCATGAGGGGTTTGCCGATGCCGAAAGCCTTGCCGATCTGCCGCCCCACTGTGTGGTAAAGACTCACTTCGGGGCTGAAGACCAGTGGACGGATTTTTTCGATGTCGGGCTTTCCGTCGGCGTTCAACGCCGATG